>NZXC01000031.1 GCA_002701785.1 Fidelibacterota bacterium | reverse complement strand
CTCTAACAAACAAAGAAGCATTAAAGGCGTCAGCATTAGATGTAGAAAGTTCTAGACAAAGTATTAGAGGNTCTTACAGCAATATTNTGCCATATTTAACATTATCGTTATCAGGAAGAAGNGTAACTGAGTCAAGTAGNGGGAGTAATCTTACGGGATTTGNAGCTATTCAGGATAGTATTAGCAGNCAGAATANTTCTTCTGCAAGNGTTTCATTATCACAAAATATATATGATGGCGGGAAATGGTGGAATAGTATNGCNCAATCAAAAANTANNTATAAAATTGCAGAACAGTTTAATAGACAAGTAAAAANTAANATTATAAGAGANGTACATAGGAATTATTTTAATTACTTAAAATCTTTGCAATTGCTTGATGTAGCTCAAAGTAATTTAAACAGTTCTCAGCAGCAATTGGCTTTAACAAAGCAACGTTTTGAATTAGGATCTGCTAGGAAAACAGATTTATTAAAAGCAGAAGTNAGATATGGACAGGCTCGTGTGGATGTAGTTAACAATGAAGCTGTATTAAAAAATGCATATTTAAGTTTAAAAAATGCAATGGGAATAGTTAGAACCAAAAGAGATTTTACAATAAATGATGATTTACTTTCATTAGATACAATTCCTGTCTTTGAAAATGGATTTGAATNTATTCAAAAATTTAATCCAAGNGTTCTAGCAAAGAAACATCAAATAACAAACGCTGAATACAGTGAAAAAATNGCAAANNGTTCCAGATTNCCNAATATNTCTGCNTCAGCAAATTATTNTGGTNATTCCGAAGATTTTCAGACATTGTCAAATGAATGGGATGAAAATTGGAGTATGAATACAAGCTTATCTTTCTCAGTCCCTATATATACTGGAAATACATTATCTACTACAATTCAACAAGCCAAATTGAATGTAAGAAAACAAGAATCTGAGTATTTAACTCAACTACAAGACTTATCAGTTCAACTGCAGTTAATTCTAGATCAACTTAATTATTATAAAGAAGTGATTCCTATTAATGAAAAAGTATTGGCTTCTGCTGAAGAAGATCTAAAATTAGTGCAGCAGCGATATAGCTTGGGGTCCGCAAGTATTTTAGAAGTACTTGATGCACAAGTGTCTTTGGTTAGTGCGCGATCATCATTAATTCGAAGTAAATATGATAGCATGATTGAACAAGCAAGCTTGAAAGCTATCTTAGGTACGCTAGATACAGATTTATAAATATTTTAGGAGATTAAAGTGATAAAAGAATTATATAANAAGAACAAAAAANTATTTATTTCTGGNTTTATTGNNTTNCTAATTATTTTAATCATAGTTGGAAATATTTTCCGGGATGATTCAGAAGTTATCAATGTGGAGACTGAAAAAATTAGTAGACAGANAATCATTCAGAAAGTGAATGCAAGCGGAAAAATACAACCTGAAAGTGAAGTAAAAATAAGCGCCACTTCTTCAGCTATTATTNATTCCATAACTGTAGTGGAGGGGGAATATGTTAANAAGAATCAGCATCTTATTTCTCTTGATAGAAAACAATTACAGGCTAATGTTGATCAAGTAACCTCTGCAGTTCGTTCTGCCTCAGCNAGAGTGAAACAGGACAAAGCAAATAGGGAACGTGTTGAGCGTATTTATGAACAGGGACTTGCCTCTGATCAAGAACTTGAGGGAGCACAAGCTGCATATGAAATNTCAAAAAGCCAACTTGACCAATCACGNGCAAGTTTATTGGTATCACAAGATGCATTANATAAAGCAAGATTAGTTTCTCCTCAAAATGGGATTGTAACTAAAATAAATAAAGAAGCTGGCGAAATGGCGATGGGTGGGATGTTTTCTTTAGATGTGTTAATGATTATAGCAGATCTTAGCAGAATGGAAGTTATTGTTGACGTAAATGAGAATGATGTAGTNAGTATTTCAATAGGTGATACTTCTGAAATTGAGATTGATGCATATATAGATACGGTATTTTATGGNGTTGTGAGTGAAATTGCTCTTATGGCTGAAACATCAAATTTTGGAAGTCAAGAACAAGTAACAAATTTTAAGGTAAAAGTACGTATGCTTGATGTTCCACCTAATATTCGACCAGGAATGAGTGCTACCGCTAATATAATTACGGAAATAAGAAAAAATTCCTTAGCTATTCCTATTCAAAGCTTAACGGTTCGAGAATATGGNTCTGAAAATAAACTATTTGGTGAAGAGAATAGTAAAAAATGGGAAAAAAATGATGAACCAGATAACAACTCTAAGAAAAAAGAATTGGAAGAACTGGTTTTTATTATTGCTGATAAACAAGGTGGAGTTCAAAGAGATGGAGAAGTTTCAGAGGTCAAAAATCTGAAGGAAAAGAAATTTAAACGCGGGAGCCAATTCGCTCATATAAGACCAGTAAAAGTTGGTATCTCTAGCGAAACTCACTACGAATTATTAAATGGATTAGAAGAGAATGATCTTATAGTAATAGGAAATTATAAAGCCGTAAGTAAGGAATTAAAGCATAATATGCAGGTTAGCACTGAAAAGGATGATAAGGATTAATCATATCTTTTGAGTTCTTTAATATCACTTCAAAATATTAAACGCCATTATGAGGTCGGAGATGAAATAGTCCGCGCCTTAGATGGTGTTGATTTAACAATAAATCATAACGAGTATATTTCCATTATGGGGCCATCAGGCTCAGGTAAATCTACATTAATGAATATGATTGGTTGCCTTGATACTCCAAGCTCAGGAAAATATGAATTTGAAGGTGAATTAGTACATGATATGGATGATAATCAGTTGGCATCTATAAGAAATCGTAAAATTGGTTTTGTATTTCAAACTTTTAATTTATTACCAAAAGCAACTGCTTTACATAATGTTGAAGTTCCACTAATCTATTCTAATATTCCAAAANATCAACGTATAGATAAAGCAATCAANTCATTAACTGACGTTGGATTAAATGANCGGATATATCATCGCCCAAATGAATTATCTGGNGGACAACGNCAAAGAGTTGCCATTGCTCGAGCACTNGTTAATGACCCATCNATCATTTTAGCTGATGAGCCCACAGGAAACCTTGATTCAAAAAGTGGCGCTGAAATTATGAATATATTAGATAGTCTTTACTCTAGAGGAAATACAATTATTCTTGTAACTCATGAAGAATATATNGCCAATCATGCACATCGGATTATTAATATTTTTGATGGAAAAATCAAGGATGATAAAATTGTTAAAAAGAAATAATTAGTATGTTTTTTGAAAGTTTACGGATTTCACTATCATCAATTTATATGAATAAACTTCGTTCAATCCTTACAGCTTTAGGAATCATTATTGGTGTTTTATCCGTAACAGTAATGGGGACCCTTATTTCAGGGTTAGATCGTTCGTTTGAAAATAGNATGTCTTGGCTTGGNAAGGATATTTTATATATCAGTCGTTGGGAATGGTTTAGTGATATGGAATGGTGGGAGGTACGAAATAGACCGCGCATGAAACTATCTTATGAAGAAAAAATTAGAGAAATGTCTGATTATGCTCTTGCAGTTTCTCCCGTTATGCAAAGAAGAGCTTCTTTATCTTTTGGTGATAAAAATACACAAACACAGATTTTTGGNACTAANGTTGAATATATGGAAACNGTNAANGAAGATATANAANTTGGNNGNTTTTTTANTNAAGGNGAAGAAAGATCNGGTNCNANAGTAACTATTATTGGAAGTGGCATAAAAGATGCTTTTTTTGAATATCANNATCCAATNGGNAAATATATTAAGATCGATGGNATAAAATTTCGAGTCATTGGNGTNTTAGAAAANCANGGAAANTTTCTTGGANTATTTAGTGTTGATNATCAGGCGATACTTCCTNTAGGAGCATANNCTANATTATTTTCAAAAAGNGGGTTNATGCGNNTGAGNGTTAAGGTTGATGANNAAAAAAATAGATGATGCNAAAAGNGAACTACANNCAGTAATGNGNAGAATNAGNGGANTAAANCCNGGGGAGAAAGATGATTTTGCTATTAACCAAACNAAGGCATTTGAAACGCAGTATAACACTTTAAAATTTGCCATTGGTGGTACAGGTTTGTTTATNACAATACTTATCNCTTATTGTNGGNGGAATAGGNATTATGAATATTATGTTTGTATCAGTCAAAGAAAGAACNCGNGAAATNGGTGTGCGAAAAGCGATCGGAGCGACCCCTAATATGATACTTGTTCAATTTTTATTTGAAGCAATTACAATATGTGTAATTGGGGGATTGATTGGTTTGGCCTTGGCTTTTGGTGCAAGTTTTTTTATTAATAAAATTTTCCCTTCTACTTTGCCTTTATGGTTATCAATAGTATCAATAATAATGAGTATTTTAGTTGGTGTAATATCCGGTATAGTGCCTTCCTATCAAGCAGCACGTTTAGACCCTATCGAAGCATTGCGATATGAGTAAATAATGTTTGGTTTAAGTAGAACAAAAAATGGAATTAAGGAAAGTTTTNGTATGGCTATTGATGCCATACGTCAGAATAAGTTACGATCAATTCTAACCTTACTTGGNATAAGCATAGGTGTTTTTTCAGTTATTGGTGTAATGACTGCAATACGTACGCTTGAATCATCAGTTGAGTCAGGATTAAATGTTTTTGGTACGAATACATTTATAGTACAAAAATGGCCCGGAATTATGGTTGGTAATCATGGAGATGAAAAATATAGGAATCGAAAAAATATTGATTATCCTCAATATGAAGAATTTAAACGTAGAGCTAGAATGCCTATAATGGTAAGTGTTTCGGAAGGAACGAGCGCTAGAAATGTCAAATATCGCGATAAAACTGTAAAAAGATCAATAGAGCTGGTTGGTGGAGATGAAGGAACAGTAAGAACTTATAATACTTATATAGCCGATGGACGAAATGTTACTACAGATGATGTGCATTCTGCGCGTAATGTTTGTTTGCTTGGTATGGATGTAGTGGATCGNCTTTTTCCTTTTGAAGATCCTATTGGAAAAACAATTCAAATAAGAGGTCTAGATTATAATGTAATAGGAATTACTGAGCGTAAAGGAGAAGCTTTTGGTGGTAGTCAGGATAATTATGTTGCAATACCNATTACAAATTTTTTACAANANTTTAAAAATCGATGGACAACTCTAGCAATTAGCGTTGAAGCACCTTCCGCAGAGGAATATGATAAAACAATGGATGAAGCAATCGGATTATTNAGATCAATTCGAAAAGTACCTCCAGGGTTAGAAAATGATTTTGAAATTGAATCAAATGCAGAAATGATTGAGCGTTTTTCCGGGTTTACTAGTGGAATAAAATTATTTGCTTTATCTATAAGCGTCATCGCATTATTAGTTGCTGGAATAGGAATAATGAATATCATGCTTGTTTCTGTGACAGATCGAATTAAAGAAATAGGCATAAGAAAAGCTATTGGAGCAACGCGTCGTGATATTCTCACTCAATTTTTAACTGAAGCCATATTTTTAAGTGAATTTGGTGGAATTGTAGGAGTTATACTGGGTATTGCAGGTGGGAATATTGTGGCNGTTATTTTTAAGGTCCCAGCTGTAATTCCATTTGATTGGGCTCTATATGGTTTAATTGTATGTTCAATAATTGGTATTGGGTTTGGTATTTATCCTGCCTGGAGAGCTTCTAATCTTGACCCTATAGAATCATTAAGATATGAATAAAACTGATTTTTCATTCTTTATTGACAATTGTATTTAATAAATTTTATTCCTTGAATTTGGGAATCATAATATGAATAAAACAAAATCTTTACTTTTCCCTTTGATAGGAAAGACGGACTAATCATGGTCATTGGCGTCATTCCCGCAAGGTTACAATCAACACGATTCCCCAATAAAATTCTTACCCCTATCAATGAAAAGCCAATGGTCATGCACGTTTATGATCGCGCAAGAGAAGCAGAAAAACTTGATGACGTAATCATTGCTATTGACAGCACTGAGACTGAGGAAGCGTTGAAGCAATATAAACCCAATATTAAGATGACCCATCCTGATCATCTATCAGGAACNGATAGAGTTGCTGAAGCGGTCAAAGATATGGATGTGGAGGTTATATTAAATATCCAAGGTGATGAGCCTATGCTTGACCCTTCAATTATTGATCAGTTAGTATGTTGTTTTGATGATGAGTTAGTTGANATGGCAACAATAGGNAGTAGAGTAATCGANAATTCAGATTATTTTAATCCAAATTCTGTGAAGATGATGATAAATGAAAACGGTTTTGCAACTTCATTCAGTCGNNAAATAAAAGATTATCAAATTGGAGCTTATTATCATCATGTAGGAATATATGGATATCGTAAAGATACTTTACTTCGTTTTACTATGCTTGATCAATCAACTAATGAAAAAAGTTTAAATCTGGAACAATTACGTGCTTTAGATAATGGTATACCAATAAAAGTTGCAATGACAGATTACCCACATCGCGGAATTGATACGAAAGAAGATCTTAAACAAATTGAGTTAAATAAATGAAAAAGAAAAACCCTGTAAAATATATTTTTGTTGTTGGTGGGGTTATTTCAGGACTAGGAAAAGGAATTGCTGCTTCTTCTATTGGTTATTTATTAAAAAGTGCAGGATTAAAAGTTACTATATTGAAATTAGATCCATATCTTAATGTTGATCCTGGGACGATGAATCCATATCAGCATGGTGAAGTTTTTGTGTTAGATGATGGATCAGAAACAGATCTCGATTTAGGACATTATGAGCGTTTCATCGATGTTGATATGAGTAAGTATAATAATGCTACCACTGGACAAGTATATAGTACCGTATTAAATAGGGAGAGAAAGGGTGATTACCTAGGAGCTACTATTCAGGTTATTCCTCATATTACTGATGAAATTAAAAGAAGAATTAAATTAGTCAATAATAAAAATAAATATGATGTAGTTATATGTGAAGTGGGTGGTACAGTTGGGGATATAGAAAGCTTACCTTTTATGGAGTCAATTAGACAGATGTCAGTAGAAGTGGGATATCATAATTATCTAATTGTTCATGTAACACTTGTTCCATATATACAGGCAAGTGAAGAATTAAAGACCAAACCTACGCAGCATTCAGTTATGAAATTACGCGAAATAGGTTTGAGCCCTGATATTATTATGTGTAGATCAAATTATNCTTTAACGGATTCTGTGGCTGAAAAAATTGCGTTATTTTGCAATGTTCCAAAAGATCATGTTATTGAAGGAAAAGAAGTCAAAAGNATATATGAAGTTCCTNTAGTATTTGATAAGCAAAAAATGGGTCAGATCATTATGAATAGATTAGAATTAGGTGGTGCACCCAAAGTNTCTAAATTACATAATTTTATTTCCAAATATAAGAATCCATCAAAAGAAGTAAATATTGCTATGTGTGGAAAATATACTGAATTACCAGATGCATATAAAAGCGTCCTAGAAGCTTTTATACATGCAGGTGTTGAAAATGATACTCGAGTGAATGTTAATTGGATTTCTACCGANAAAATAAGAGATGATAAAGGCGCTAGAAATCAGTTTGATAATTGTGATGGTATTTTACTTTTACCTGGATTTGGATCTAGAGGATCAGAGGGAAAAATTTTATCATGTAANTATGCTAGNGAGAACANAGTTCCGTTTCTAGGTCTTTGTTTAGGTTTACAATGNGCTGTAATAGAATTTGCAAGAAACGTTTGTGGATTAATTAATGCTAATAGCACTGAATTTGATAAAAATNCCCNNCACCCAGTTATTGATCTTATGGAATCACAAAGAGCAATAAAAAGAAAGGGTGGCACTATGAGANTAGGAGCATATTCATGTGAATTATATCCAAATACTAAAGCAGCAAAAGAATATAAGAAAAAACGNATTTCTGAGCGTCATCGACATAGNTGGGAGGTAAATAATCGNTATAGAAANCGATTAGAAAAACATGGTTTAGTTATTTCAGGAATAAATAAAGAATTGAAGCTTGTTGAGATTNTAGAAAATCCTGATCACCCNTGGTTTATNGCAAGTCAATTTCATCCAGANTTAAAAAGNAGACTTAATAAAGCNCATCCATTATTTAGAGGTTTTATTGGNGCCGCTGTTAAATATAATCGATCCAATNTNTAACTATTAATATGGATATTTATTCAGAAANGGATTTTAAAAATAAATTNGATAATCAGATAATTGAACAGGTTAAAAAAGTTAAACTTATAATTGCAGATGTAGATGGTGTTTTAACTGATGGTTCTATTTATAAANGCGGAGATAATGNGAGTNAGAATATTGAATTAAANAAATTCTCTGTACTGGATGGNGCAGGAGTTGCATTTGCTCGATTGCTNGATTTTCATATTGCATTTATTTCNGGACGNAAATCNTCTGCTACTGATATACGTGCTAATGAATTAAAGATTTCTGATGTCTATAATGGGACCCTAAATAAAATGAAGCCTTATAATGAATTAAAATTGAAATATAGTTTATCAGATGAGAACTGTGCATTCATAGGTGATGATATNATTGACATTAGTTTAATGGAAACNGTTGGNGTCCCTATTGCAGTTGCTAATGCTTATCATTTAGTGAAGAAAAAAGCAATTTATACAACATCATTAAGTGGNGGACATGGNGCTTTTCGAGAAGCAGTAGATTGGNTTGCCATTTGCCAAGGNCGTTATGAAGANGGAATTCATTTAATGATTGATTCANTATTGTCAAGATAAATTGTATGAGAATTTTTTTGTTACCNTTTTTTGTAATTATAAGTTGNTCAAATATTGAAAATGAAACAAATATGCATTCTCGAGCAGGTTTACCTGATCAAGAGAGTTGGGATGTAGAGATTACATTAACAGATGAAGGTGTTATGCGTGCTTTTGTTAAAGCAGGCCACTTAGAAAAATTTAATGAGAGAAATTATATTTTTTTNAATAAGAATGTTGATGTTGATTTTTTTGATGAGGAAGAAATGCATACTACTAATTTAAAATCGATGATTGCAGAAATTGATGAAAAGACAAACTTTATGACTGCAATTNAGAATGTAGTAGTAGTTTCAGATAGTGGAGCGACCCTGTTCACAGATACATTAAGATGGGATTCAAAAAAAGAAATTATCTATACTGCNTCTCCAATAATGCTAACTACGGAAAAGAATGANACTCTTTATGGGAGTGGTTTTGAATCAGATGTAGGACTAAATCATTGGAAAATACTTTATCCATCNGGTGTAACGAATTAAGGAAATAATGGAGAGAAAACACCATNATTTACGGGCTGAAGGTCTTTATAANCAATATGGTAACCGTTGGGTAGTATCTGATGTGGATATTGAAGTTAAAAAAGGTGAAATAATTGGTTTACTTGGGCCGAATGGCGCAGGNAAAACGACAACATTTTATATGATAACAGGAATGATAAAACCATCAAAGGGNAATATTTATCTTGATGATAAGGAAATAACTACTAAAGCAATGTATATGCGAGCTAGAAGTGGGATAGGTTATTTGGCGCAGGAACCATCTATATTTGGAAAATTATCTGTAGAAAATAATCTTAGATTAGTTCTTGAGATGTCTGGACTAACTAAAAATGAACAAAANGATAAAATTGAAAATTTATTAGATGAAATGTCTATNCAGCATCTAAGAGATAGTATGGGCTCTAATTTATCCGGGGGAGAGCGACGTAGAGTTGAAATCTGTAGAGCTTTATCTATGGATCCTGACTTTATATTATTAGATGAACCTTTTGCCGGTGTTGATCCCATTGCAGTTGAAGATATTCAATCAATANTTAAATCTTTGAAGGAAAAAGAAATAGGCGTTTTAATTACTGATCATAATGTTAGAGAGACTTTATCTATTACTGANAGATCATATTTATTATTTAATGGAGTAATTTTAAAATCAGGGACATCTGAGTTTTTAGTAAATGATGAAGAAGCACGTCAACTTTATCTTGGAAAGAGTTTTCGTTTAGATTAATTATTATGCTTAAACAGGAATTACAACAAAAGCAGGCACTGTCACCACAGCAAATTTTAGAAGCAACATTATTACAATTAAATAATTCAAGTTTAGAGAAATATATATTAGAGGAATTTGAGAAAAACCCAATTCTTGAACCAACTGAGACAATTAATGATGATGATGAATCTAATATAAAAGAAGATTTGAATGATGAAGATTGGGACGATATATATGAATCCAAAGCAGTTTATGAGCCAAAAAAAGAAAACACATTTCAAATTTCATCAGAAAAGAATTTGTTGGAAGCGATAATTGATCAAATTAATGATTTGGATTTAAAAAGTTGGGAAAAATCTGTTGCAGAGGAGATAATTTATAATTTAGATGATAGTGGTTATTTATCTATTGATATATTNTTAATTGCAGATCGTTTTGAAAAAACTGAAGATGAAATAAATCATATTTTGCATAAAGTTCAACATCTGGATCCTCCAGCTCTAGCTTCAAGGGATCTTCAACAATGTTTAATGATACAATTGGATAATAATAAAGATTCAATAGAATATAAAATCGTCAAACAATATTTCAATGATTTTATAAATAAGAGATATAATCGCATTTCTAAANGAGGAGATATTTCATCTAAAGAACTTTCAGGTGCAATTGAAAATTTGTCTAAATTAAATCCCAAACCCGGTCTTGGTTTACAGGTTTCTAAAGATGAATCGATAATTCCAGATTTAATTTTAAATAAAAGAAGTAATCAATGGGAGATTACTGTAAATGATAGTTGGATCCCTCCAATCCATGTAAGCAAAACATATAAAAAAATGTTGAATGATTTAGAAACTCATAATACAAAGACGAAAAAATTTCTTAAAAATAATTTCAATAAAGCAGAATGGGTTATTGGAGCAATTGATCAACGTCGAACAACTCTTTATAATGTAATGAANCAGATAATTAATCATCAACCAGCATTTTTTGATGGCAATATTGATAAACTAACACCAATGAGACTAAAAGATATATCTGATATAATTGGGTTAGATATTTCTACTGTAAGTCGCGCGACAAGAGGGAAATATGTGGAAACCCCATATGGTATATTTGAACTAAAATATTTTTTTACAGATAATCATACTTTATTTGATGGTGTTGAAATAAGCGTGCGTGATGTTAAATTGGCGTTGAAAAAAATTATTGATAATGAAGATAAAAATAATCCGCTAAGTGATGATGATTTAATGGAAGCATTAAAGAGGTCTGGTTATTCAATTGCGAGAAGAACTGTAACAAAGTATCGAGATCAATTAAACTTACCAAATGCCCGATTACGAAGAAAAATTTAATTAAAAGGAGATAATATGTCAGCAAAAAGAATAATAATTGGAGATAGTGAAATAAGCGTACCTGATAAATTATTATCAATGGGAGTATTTCCAATAATTGTAATTGCAATAGTTATATGGTTATTATTGGGCTTGTATTCAGTTGGCCCTGATGAAGTAGGCGTTGTTCAGCGATTTGGAAAATACGATCGTGTTGTAGGGTCAGGTTTAAATTATCATTTCCCTTATCCCATAGAGACAGTTAAAACTCCGAAGGTAACAGAAGTCAAAAGGATTGAAATAGGTTTTAGAACTATTGGAAAAAATCAATATAGAACCATTGAGCAAGAGAGTTTAATGTTAACCGGTGATGAAAATATTGTAGATGCAGAGTTGATTGTTCAGTATAAAATAAAAGAACCTATAGATTACTTATTTAATTTTATTGGACCAGAATTAACTTTGCGCGAAGCTTCTGAAGCATCATTAAGAACTGTCATAGGAAGACATAATATTGATGAAGCTTTAACATCTGGAAAATTTATGATTCAAGAAGAAACAAAAGAATTACTACAGATAACACTGGATAAATATGAAACGGGAGTAATTGTGGTTGCAGTTCAATTACAAGATGTTAGTCCTCCAAAACAAGTTATAGATGCTTTCAAAGATGTTGCCTCCGCCAAAGAAGATAAGAATAGAATGATAAATGAAGCAGAGGGATATAGAAATGATATTATTCCAAAGGCTCGCGGAGAAGCGCAAGCGATGATTCGGGAAGCAGAAGGTTTTCGAGAATCAAGGATAAAAAGAGCGGAAGGAGATGTTGCCAAGTTTAAAGCTATCGTTAAAGAATATGTTAAGGCAAAAGATGTAACAAAGGAACGATTGTATTTAGAGGCAATGGAAGAAATACTTCCTGGTATAGATAAATATATAGTTCCAAATGGTGAAGGTGGAAATTTATTAAATCTTCTTAATCTTACTGGAACGAAAGGAGCAAAGTAATGAAAAATATATTTCTTATCTTGATTGTATTATTAGTTATTGGGGTATTTAGTACTGTATTTACAGTTGACGAGACAGAACAAGTAGTCATATTACAATTTGGACAGCCAGTAAGGATAATCAAGACGCCTGGATTAAATTTTAAATTACCAGCGCCAATACAAGTGGCTAGAAGATTTGATAATCGTTTGTTAGAATATGATGTCCCCCCTGAAGAAATCTTAAGTAAGGATAAAAAATCCTTAATAGTTGATAACTATGTTCGATGGAAAATTATTGATCCACTTTTATTCCTACAGACTGTACAGACTGAACCTATAGCAAAAACGCGCATTGATGACATAGTCTATTCTGAATTAAGAAGAGAATTAGGTACACATATTATGTCAGAAATAATAACTGAAAATAGAGAACTAATTATGGAGACTGTAACTACACAAAGTGCGATAGCAACAAAGCCATATGGAATAGAAGTTGTAGATGTACGATTAAAAAGAGTTGATTTACCTCAAAATAATGAAGAATCTATTTATAGAAGGATGCAGGCAGAAAGAATTCGGCAAGCAAACAAATTTAGATCTGAAGGTGAAGAAGAATCGCAGAAGATCAAGGCATCAACAGATAAAGATAAGACAATCATATTAGCTAATGCATATAAAGAGGCAGAAGAAATTAAAGGAGAAGGAGAAGCAATAGCAGTTGATATATATGCACGTGCTTTTTCAATAGATCCAGAGTTTTATGAGTTTTATAGATCACTAGAGGCTTATAAAAAAATAATTGATAAAAAAACAACTTTAGTTCTACCATCAAATTCAAATTTATTTGACACATTAAATAAATAGTGAATAATAATTTTTTACACATTAGAGATTATTCATCTGATGAATTATTGGAGATAATGAAACTAGCAAAAGATTTGAAACAAAAATTTCGAAATCGAGAAGATCATAAAATATTTAATAATAAATCTCTTGCTATGATATTTGCTAAACCTTCAGCAAGAACAAGAATATCATTTGAGACTGGATTTGAATGGCTAGGTGGACATGCACTATTTCTTGGACCTAATGATATTGGAATTGGTAAAAGAGAAGCTATAAAAGATATTGGAAGATTATTAAGCCGATATAATGATTTAATTATGGCTAGATTGTTTGATCATAATCATATAATGGAGCTTGCGAGTAACGCAAGCATACCTGTTATAAATGGTTTAACAGATTATAACCATCCTTGCCAAATAATGTGTGATTTTTTTACTATTTGGGAGACTAGAGGGTCATTGGATGATTTGAAAATTAGTTATATTGGTGATGGTAACAATATTGTTAATTCATGGTTGCAGCTGACGCAAAAATTTCCAATTGATTTTGTTTGTGCATGTCCAGCTGGTTACGAGCCTGATAATAGTACTCTGGATGAGTCAATTGAGACCGGATTATCAAAAATTACTGTAACAAATGATCCTTTCGATTCAATTCAAAATTCAGATGTTATTTATACTGATGTTTGGGCATCTATGGGTCAAAAAGATGAAGCAGAGGTTAGAGAAAAGGTATTTAAACCCTTTCAAATAAATAGCTCTATTATGTCAGAAGCTGGAAAAAAAGCCTTTTTTATGCATTGTTTACCAGCAGAAAGAGGTAGAGAAGTAACAGATGAAGTAATGGAAGCTGAGTATTCAATTGTATTTGATCAGGCAGAAAATCGTCTACATATCCAGAATGCAATTATGGTTACACTACTTAACCAAAGCTCTGCTTAATTTTATTTACTATAGATTGTAAATCAATATTCATAATCAAGTTTTTAATATCTTTTATAGTATTCTGAATATTAAAAACCCAGAATCCTGATGAAGGTTCTTTTATAACTGCAATATATAGTTTTCCATTAACTCTAGGGTCTTCAGGGTTATTTGTAACCACAATTTTTCTTAAAAGAATATTTTCACTTAAATTTGTGGAAAGTTCTAAAGCTCTAATTAAATCGTCTTTACTATTTGCCTTAATTCTTAATCTATCAAAAACTAAAAAATTCCGATTTGTCATTGACAAATCTTCTATTTCTGTATCAATTGGATAATCTTCAAAGATTATTATTAAATCTTCAATTGTTAACCAATTTTTATCAGCTTTTTGATCATTTGGATATAAGATATAATCATAAACATGTTTTGTACCACCGCAACATGATACGTCATCTTGGTAAAAAGATATTTCATTTCCGTTGATAAATGAAATTGGATTAAGTGTATCAGTTTTTACCATTTCTAAATGTAATGTCATATTCACAACTTTTGCTTCTATTAATGAGCTATCTGGAATTTGATCAATAATAGTGTTAGCTGAATTTGCCATTGAATAAGATTCTTTTGATAATTTTAGAATATGATCTCTATAATTAATTGTTTGTGGGTATTCTTTAGAAAAAATCCAATATGCGAAGGCTGCCACAGCAATTGTAAATAATAACCATGTTAGCATTGAGCTTTGAACAGCTGGTTTTTTAATCTCAGAATCTTCTTTATTATTATCCTGTTGATCAATATCAGCACTGTAATCTTTACCATCTTTTTCCGATTGTATCTGAGGTATGTCCATACCTTCTTCATATTGAGTGATTCCAGGTTCGTTAAATAAATTAATTAATGGGAGCTTATCAATGGTTCCTATAATTGAAGTAAGAACATTTAAGTGAAGAACTGATAGGTTTTCAAAAGATACTTCGCCTCTAATATTTACTCTATCAAAGGGTTGAAGCATTGGGGAATCAGCGAGTTCTTCATTTCTTTCCCAGTATTTTCTTCTTCCTGCGCTAAGTTGATTAATATAAGCTATATCATAACCAAGCCAATCTGACTCACCATTTATATACAGATCTAACCGTTTTAATAAAGTATTTATTGANCGTTTACGACCTCTAATTGATTGAATATGAGGAACATTTTTAATAAATCGTATTTTTGCCCAACCAACTTCTTGTTTATATCGATAAAATAACTCATAAGATAAACCAGAAGATTTAACNAATATAATATCACCTTTTTCCTGCGCGTTTAGTAAAGCTTCCGAGTTTGTTCCCATCCATGTAGGCTTAGCCCCTTGTTCAGCTATAGTTAGTTTTAAAGTTCCTACTACATTTGAGGGTATTAANGTTTTTCGAACGTAATTTTTATCNAATTTATCAGATTTGACCCAGTACCCTANTGTATTAAAATGAGANGCTTTACCACCCCATCTATTTTCAGATATCCATTCAAGATACTGTCTTGTCTCTGGAGCAATTAAATCTTTATCNAGGGTAATAAATTCTTGATGTACAATCCAATCAGGAATTGTTAGTATAATTTCTTTCCCTACCATATCGATATGCATGGAAAGTTTGCTAAATTCAGNGCCCAGCATAGCTGTAAACTCTTCAGTGCCAGGTTTGAATTCAGAAAGAGGGGTTTTTAATGGAAGAGATCCAACCAGATCAATCGATTGTGATCCAGATAAAGTTTCCCATTGAGCATAATGGATATGATTTTCAGAAAGTATAAGACTTATCATAATTATATTAAGCTAATTAACCCTTTATTTCTGATAATAATACAATTTATTGAAATCATACAATATAATATATAATCNCAAGNTTAGTAGGGGTAAGTACCCTGCATAGAAGTTAACGTTTAGTTTTAAATCTAGAGTTTTTTCTAGGAGATTCTTTTTTCGGGCTATTTAATTTAGAACTTGCTTTAGTTAAAATAGTACCTTTGTATTGAGCGCCTGCATTTATAATAATATTCTCAGATTTGATATCTCCAATCATTCGCCCTGATTTGGTAATGGTCACGATACCTTTTGAATCAACATTTCCAACTAAGATCCCACTTAAAACAAGATTTGAAGATTTTATATCTGCTTTTACAATCCCTGATTTTTCTATAGTCAAATCTTGAGATGTTTGTAGGCTCCCTTCTATTTGGCCAGAGATAATAATTTTTTCATCTCCAATTAACTTTCCATTAAAAGAAATATCTTTATGTAAGGTTGTTATATTTTCTTGNACTTTTTTGTTCATTTAACTACCATTATTAAATATCAATGTGCACACTACCTTTTATAGTTGCACCATCTTCAATAAGAATCCTTGATGTTGTTGTATTACCAGTTACAGAACAGTCCTCCATATAATGAACATTACCTGTTGAGAAAATATTCCCTTTTACTTCTCCTGNAATTTTAACATTATTTGCCTTGATATCAGCTTTAACAACTGCTCCTTTTTCAACAGATATTGTGCCACCTACTTCAATCTTACCATTGATTTTCCCTTCAATAACTAAACCGTCTTTTACTGATAATTCCCCATCAAGGAATAATGATTTTCCAATAGTTGTTTTTGGCATAATTATATATTACCTCTAAATATTTATACGTCTTTTGGTAATTCTACATTCATATTAATTGTACCTGAATAATCAGCACCATCTTCAATAATAATTTGATTAGTTTCAATTGGCCCTAAAACGCTTGCAGTTGACTTTATTAAGACTGCTTTTTCAGCACTGACTTTACCCTTTAGCTTTCCAGCTACTGTTAATTTAGAAGCTACAGTATCTGCGCCAACATTACCAATTTCTGTAATAGTCAGATTTCCTTTTACAGATAATTCGCCTTCTAATTGTCCATCTATAATTAGGTCTCCATCGCATGATAAAGTACCATTTACACGGATATCTCCCTCAATATTACTAATAGGGTCAGACATAGATTACTCCTGAAAATTTCCCTTTTTTACCTCGGTTATTGTCAGTTTTTAATCATAAATAAGTATATGATCAAAAAACATCACTCAAAAATATTAACAATACGAAGGAAATACAAGTTATTGCCTATAATTTATATAAAATAGGAAATGAATGAAGTTGGAAGTTAGTTAGATTATTTTATATGTTAATTTTATACAATAAAATAAATATTAAAATGTACGAACCCAGCGGATAGCATAGGTTCTATATCCAACATCTGGAACACTTGGTTTTTGAATTATTATTTTAAAATTAGCAGTTTCTCCTGGGTTAAGTGAAGTATCGCTAATTACACCAGATTTATATGTTATCATGTTTCCATCTACAAATGCGGAATCGATAACAATCAGTTTAGTAGAAGGTGACCATAGTTTTGCTTCAGTTCGTACAAAATCAGCTCTTATTTCTCCGGAATTTATAACGGTACCAATAATTTCTTCTCGATCTGGAAAAACATTTACACTTGGTTCCCCCACCATTTCAACTTTTGGACCAGGAGGAAGCTCCTGTTGCACTGAAATAACTTTATCTTTTGTGATGGCTAAACGTCCAAGAGTTGTCTGAATAAATAATTCATCTGAATTCTCATCAATTATTTCACCCATAACTATAGTTCCATTTGTCAATTCTATTCTATGCTGCATATCAGGAACTTTAATTAAATTGATTATATCTTGATTTAAAGTAGGCATAGCCTGAAACTTTTGAAGTAGACTAACCATTGCTCTGAGTGAATCAACTTGGTTTTGCAATTGTTTTATATCTGTATCATAATTAAAAAATGGTTTCCCCGTTGGGAGGAGAGATAATGTATCCTTATCATCTCGTAGATTTGGAATGGGAGTTAGAGTAGTATCAAGCATACTTGCATTAGTTGAATCAGCGACATTTTTTCCATTATCTGATATTTCCATCATATTATTATCTATTTTAGTAGTGTCTTGACCAATTAAAAGATTAATAATAATTAAGAAGAATATTTTTTTATGGTACAAGATATTGACTCTCTTTCATATGTGCTGAAAAAGCTAATCGACGTAATTCTTCATGATAGGTATCTTGTTGTCCGAGTCGACCTATCATTTGAATTATGGATCCATGCAAAGTATAATTTTTTGCGTCTCCTAATAAAGGCAAAAACCGGGGAATAACATTTGGATTATTTAACCCACCTAGACTTTCTATAGCTTTTTTTCTTAAATCAAGGGGCAAATCATCAGTTAATCCTATCTCTATAATGGCTTTAAATACTTGAGGATCGTCAAAATTTCCTAGTGCNTCTANCAGTGTATTTAAAAGACTATAATACTCCCCTCTTCCAGCNTTATATGTATTTAATAAAGCTAGAACTAGATTCTCCTGCCTAACTCCTTTCATAGTCTTTAGTGCAAATTCTCGGACTTCAAGATTAGTTGCAGGATCATCTAATAATTCAGCAAACGCATTAGCNACATCGGCAGGATCTTTCTTACCAAGTATTTCAACCGCACGATTTCTGACTCCAATTTTTATACTAGTATTTTTTGCTATACCAACTAAAATAGGAACAACTTCTTCCGTACCTATAGCTCCTAAAGTCTCAGCTAATAATAAATCTGTACGTTCTACATTCGCATGAGCAATTTCATATAAATCAAGTAAAGCTAAGACCTGATCTTCCACACGTATCTTATTCAAACTTCTAACTAAAGTCATATGCAAACTNTTTGTTTTTAATTCAATATTTTCCATACCCTGGATCATTGCTTCGGCTGCTTTTGGATTTTCTCTAAATTTTGCTAATAGCTTTATTGATTCTTCCATAAATGTAATATCCAGAGCAGCTCCACTTGCAACCGCTTGAGCTATAGCATTAAGGGCTGTGGGGTGTTGAGATTCTCCTAAAACTCGTCCAGCTTCTATTCTTGCTTCAAATGGTAGGCTACTATCATTATATATTGAAATTAATTCTTCTAACGCTTGAATTCGGCCATCTTCATATGCAATTCTTAGCTTATCGATTAATTCAAAAGTAACTCCAGGTGCGTCCTTGTCATCTCCTGGGAAAATTTTCTTTATCAATGAACAGTTGCTAAAAATAAATAAAGCGAAGAGAATTATAGTCGTATGTTTAAGAGCGGTCATCTTCTCTCCATCTCAAAAGTGAGAGTTCATTCCCATCAAAATAACCATAAGTAAAAAAGGTAAGCCAATCACCTAAAATAAGTAATTTTCCATTTTCTACTGATTTATCAACCGCCTGATGATAATGGCCTAAAATGAGATAATCAAATCCTTGACGAATCTTTTTATGAGCTAATGTAGTCATTTCATTAAGAACCCGTTCATTGTATTCTTTAGAATGATCATAATGCTTACCCTTTTTAGACATCCAATCACCAATTCGATAGCCTATGTTTGGATGGATCAATCTGTATGTCCAAGTAAATAATTTACTTTGAATTATATATTTCAAAAATCGATAACCATGATCCCATGAAAGATATCCATCACCATGTGAAATGTAGAATTTTTTACCATTTAATTCCAGAGTAACATCATCGCGATATGTTTTAGTGGTTATTTGTTTTTCAATAAAATCCATTACCCAATAATCATGATTTCCCAGTATATAATGAATTTCAACACCTGTATTTTTTAGTGTGTACAATTGGTTATATAGAGAAAAATATTTTTTAGGAATTACATCCTTATATTCAAAATAAAAGTCAAACAGATCTCCATTAATAAATAGTGTTCCTCCAGTGCTAGATATATGATTAAAAAAATTCTCCAGATTTTTGCTGATTTGAGGATAATTATCTGACGTTTCATCCATAAGATGAATATCTGAAATAAAATACAATGGCAAATTCATAGTATTTGAAACTAAACTTTATATTTCTGCATAGGCAATCAATTTCAATTGATGTTATTTTTAACTTTAGTTTATTTAATAGTGTCTAATTTTTGGATCTTGTAGATTAAATTATAGGATTATAATTATGATTAGGTTAATAACAATTATAGCTTTATTTGCTACAAACTTATTAGTTGCCCAGTCATTTGGGCAAAATAAGGTTCAGTACCGCAATTTTAATTGGTCATTTATAACATCACCTCATTTTGATATTTATTATTACGGAAATGCTAAAGATTTGGCTCAATTCACAGCAGAAAAAGGTGAAGAAGCTTACGAACAAATATCGAAACACCTTCGTTGGACACTTAGAAAACGTGTACCAATAATTATTTATCATTCTCATAATGATTTTCAACAAACAAATGTTGTGCTTCCTTATATGCAAGAAGGTATTGGAGGCGTAACGGAATTATTCAAAAATAGGGTAGTTATACCTTTTGAGGGTGACTATGACCAATTTCGACATGTAATTCATCATGAACTTGTTCATGCATTAATAAATGATATGATTTATGGTTCTGCACAAAATGTTTATTCAGGTAGAGTAAGATTGCGGGTTCCTTTATGGGCCAATGAAGGACTAGCGGAATTTTTATCAATGAATTGGGATACTCAATCCGATATGATTTTAAGAGATTTGGCAGTGCATGAAGAAATGCCAACAGTTCAACAGCTGGAATCTTTTCTTGCTTATAAAGGAGGTCAATCTGTTTGGAGATTTATTGCTCAAAAATATGGTAGAGAAAAAATTGGAGAAATTTTTACATCTATGAAATTTGTTCAAAATGCTGAAAAAGGATTTGATAAAGCTATTGGTATGGATTTTGAATCTTTAACTAAGCAATGGCATAAGTATTTGAAAAAAGAATATTGGCCAGATATTGATGGTAGAGATGAAATTGAGGATATATCGATAAGATTAACTGATCATAAAAAGAAGAACAATTATTATAATATTGCTCCTGCAATTTCTCCGGATGGAAGTAAAATAGCTATTCTTGAAGATAAATCTGGATTTGCAAATATTACCCTTATTGATGCAATTGATGGTAAAAATATTAAAAGATTAGTTAAAGGTAATCGATCAATGGATTTTGAGGAATTAAAATGGCTTCAACCCGGNATAGCATGGTCTCCAGATAANAAAAGAATTGTAATTGCTGCAAAAGCAGGTTCGGAAGATGCACTTTATTTGATTGATTCTGATAAGCCAAATAAAAAGGAAAAACTTACTTTTGATCTTGATGGTATTTTCTCTGCTTCATGGAGCCCAGATGGAAATCTGTTAGCATTTGTTGGTAATAAAGTTAGTTCAAGCGATATTTATCTTTATGATATGAATAATAGGACATTAAAAAATTTAACAAATGANATTTATTCAGATTCAGAGCCCACTTGGAGTTCAGATGGTAGTAAAATTGCTTATGTATCTAGTAGAGTTAAAGCTGATNATAATCAATTAAGAAAAAATGTATCAGTAACTNATATATCCTCTTTTCAATCTGATATATATTCTATTGATATATCAAATAATTCATTAGATAGGATTACTTTTTCTGATGCGAATGAAAATTACCCTATATGGGCAAATACAGATAATGTATTGTTTTATACATCTGATAATAATGGTATTTCTAATTTGTATAGACATAGTATGAATGATGGGAGCATTGANTCTTTAACNAACTTACTTACTGGCTTATTCCAAATAAGTCTTTCAAGGGATGATGAAGTGATGGTGTTTGCAGGATATTCGGACAACGGATGGGATGTCTTTCGTTTATCAAACCCANTACAGATGAAACAAATAGATGTGATACCAACNCAGTTTAGTNAAAATATAGGNTTAGATGATAATGCTCTAGCAGATTTTAGACAAAANAAATCCAGAGGAATAAATATAAATCGCACATCTGNAAAGGATTATTCAAATTATATTTTTGCTGCAGAGTATGGGAATTATAATAATAATATTGAATATAATAAACCTGACTCTATGCAGTTTCAAGTATCAGATTCACTAATAACAGCTGATGGCAATTATGTACCACAACCATACAAGACTAGATTAACAATGGATATGGTATTTGGCTATGCAAGTTATAATAGTTTTTTTGGTGCCCAAGGTATGACACAGTTTGCTTTTAGTGATGTGTTAGGAGATCATCAAATATCTCTTGGGACTGAATTAGTTATCAGTTTAGATAAAAGTGATTATTATTTTACATATGGATATTTAAAAAATCGTGCAGATTATTATTTCTCCCTTTTTCATCAAGCAGATGCTACTTCTGATTACTATGGTAATTTATACAGATTGCGTTTTTATGGGTTTCAGGGTTTAATGTCATATCCGATAAATAGATTTAATAGAGTTGATACAGGTCTGTCATATAATAAAATTGATTATCGCTTATTTCAACAGGACATGTTTTCATATGCTTATTATGAAAGCGCTAGAGAGGCTGCAGATGTTATGATGTTCACTGCAAGCTATATATTTGATAATACGGTTTATGGATATACTGGTCCAATTGATGGATTTCGTCAGAACACTACCTTAAGTATTAGCCCTGGAGCTGGTCAGAGCAAATTGAAATATCAAACAATTAAATTAGATTTTAGAAAATACTTTATGTTCAGCAGATATACTAGTTTAGCAAGCAGAGTTACATATGGTAAAAGTTTTGGTCCCAATCCTCAAAAATTTATTCTTGGCGGGATACAAAATTGGATTTGGGGAAATGGAGAGACGTTTGGAGAGAAAGATGAAAGTAGATTCCGAAGCCAACCTATTGATACAAGCAATACTTCAATGTTAATTGATGTATATCTATCAGATTTTATGTTTCCAATGAGAGGATATCGTTTCTGGGAAAGAACAGGGAGTAATAGTTTATTAATGAATTTTGAGTTTAGATTTCCCTTTTTATTCGCATTTGGAATTCCAAATAAATTTGTTTTCTCAAATTTTGGAAGTTATTTATTTCTTGACATTGGTGCAGCTTGGGANGATATCGAAGAATTTAATTCAATANAATCTCTACGAAATAAATATGGTGATAATAGACTCCCGGACAATGCAAGTCCGATAATTGCTGGTGCTGGCATTGGTGTAAAAATTCCTTTAGGACCATTTTTATTTAGAGTAGATACTGCATGGGATGTTAATCCAAACGGGTATTCACGGCCTCAGTATTATGTTTCTATTGGGACCGATTGGTAAACGTACACTTTATATTTTAATCTACATTATTTGAGCATGTCAAAATCTAAANTTAAAACAGTCTTTCTTTGTTCGTNATGCGGAGATCAATTTGCAAAATGGAATGGNCAATGCCCATCATGTGATGAATGGGGTACTTTGAGTGAATATAAAGTAAATGTAAAATCTCGTTCAAAATCTAATGGACAAACAAAGAGCCCATCAAACTTAGTNGACGTATTAAAAGATGGAGTAGTTAAAAGTCAGAAAACAGGTATTCGTGAGGTAGATAGAGTANTAGGTGGAGGAGTATTACCAGGATCAATGATATTNCTTGGAGGTAGTCCTGGTATTGGNAAATCAACACTGGCATTACAAATAATACCTGGATTAAAGTATAGTGTATTATACGTTTCAGCTGAAGAGAGCGAAGAGCAGCTTGCCTTAAGAGCAAAACGATTAAATTTACCTNCGAAAAATATAAAATTATCAACTGAGAATAATATCGAAGTAATTATAGATCAATTAACATTAACAAGCCCCAAATTATTGATTATTGATTCTATTCAAAATATTTATAGTGATAATGTTGATTCAATTGCTGGATCTCCAAGTCAAATAAGAGAATGTGGTCAACAATTATTAGCNATCGCAAAGCAAAATAAAGTTTCAGTTATAGTTATTGGTCATGTAACAAAAGAAGGAATNATTGCTGGTCCGNGAATGCTAGAACATATGGTTGATACGGTTCTGTATCTTGAGGGGGANTCTAGATTTGATCATCGTATTCTTCGTTCAANTAAAAATAGATTTGGAACTACTAATGAAGTGGGAATATTCCAAATGAATGAGCTTGGATTGGNTGAGGTTTCTAATCCTTCTCAATTTTTTCTTTCTGAAAGGACACTTGAAGTTCCTGGCTCTGCAATTTTTCCTGCACTNGAAGGAACACGCCCTCTGCTAGTAGAAGTGCAAGCATTAGTCTCTAATGCAAATTTTGGAACCCCACAAAGAAATTCTAATGGAATTGATTATAAGCGACTAGCAATGCTATTGGCAGTTCTAGAAAAAAGAATTGGCATGCCCATAGGAGCAAAAGATGTATTTATTAATCTTGTTGGCGGATTTCATATGAGTGATCCATCTACAGATCTTGCTGTCATTATAGCNNTAGCTTCAAGCGCAAAAGATTTTACTATCCCAAATAATACTGTATTNGCTGGAGAAGTAGGTTTATCTGGAGAGTTAAGATCGNTTCCAAATTTGGATAAAAGAATTAAAGAATCGGAAGCTTTAGGATTTACAAATATCATTGCACCTAAATCAAATCTAAAACGTCTAAAAAATTTAGATTATAAAATAAAAGTTTTGGGTTTTCACAATGTCAAAGAAGTATTAAATCATTTATTTTAAACATTGAAATTTTCTATAACTTCATTTGATGATGATTCTTCTGCTCGAACGGGTTTAATTAAAACCGATCATTCTGAAATAGAGACTCCAGTATTTATGCCAATTGGAACAAATGGTGTTGTTAAAACAATATTACCAAATGAGCTTTATGAAATAAATACGAATATTATTTTAGGCAATACATACCATTTATTTTTACGACCAGGACATAAGTTAATTTCGCAAGCTGGAGGATTACACCAGTTTATGAATTGGAATAAATCANTATTAACTGATAGTGGNGGGTTTCAGGTTTATTCTTTAGCAAAATTAAATAATATTTCTAATGATGGTGTAAAATTTCAGTCACATATTGATGGTAGTACTCAATTTATTTCTCCAGAAATTTCTATGGAAATTCAACAATCATTAGGTTCAGATATTATAATGGCTTTTGATNTCTGTCCTGCCGGGGGAGAGGATAAAAATGTTATTAAAAATGCTGTAGAGAAGACTGCAAAATGGATCAATAGATGTAACGATTATTTGGATAATCACCAATCAATATTTAATTGGAATCAATGTTTGTTTCCTATAGTTCAAGGAGGAATTTATCCTGATTTAAGAAAAATAAGCGTTGATCAAATTTTACCCTTTAGNACATGTGGTGTAGCTATTGGTGGTCTTGCTGTTGGTGAAGANAAAANNGCTATGTTTGATATATTATCNATGATGGATGAAATTTTACCAAANGATCAGCCTAGATATCTTATGGGTGTTGGTAGACCAACCGATCTCGTACGTGCAATTGANTTGGGTATTGATATGTTTGANTGTGTGCTCCCAACACGNAATGGTCGNAATGGNCAACTATTTACTTCTGAAGGTGTAATTAATATAGAAAACGCACGTTACATCAATGATTTTAATTCAGTAGATAAAGAATGTAAATGCACTTTGTGTAAAAATTATACTAGATCATATTTACGTCATTTATTTAATATTAATGAAATGTTAGGTTTAAGATTGGCTTCTATTCATAACATCACATTCTATATGAAGCTTATGAAAAAGATTAGGGATAAAATAAATGAAAATAGATTCCATAATTGGTCGAAACAGTTTTTGTATCAACACTCAAATGACACGAGAATGTAATTATGCCAAATATGATTATTAGAGTAATTGATGCATATGTATATATAACTACCGATAATGGAATTTTATTTTTGTTATTGAAACGTGCTAAAACAAAGATGTATGAACATCTTTGGCAAGGTGTGGCCGGTAAAATTGAAAAAGGTGAGAAATCGTGGGAGACAGCTAAACGTGAGTTACTTGAAGAGACAGGACTAATACCCAAAAAAATGTTTATTGCAGATCATGTTAGTAAGTTTTATGAAGCAAAAGATGATAGGATTAATTTAGTTCCTGTGTTTGGTATTGAAGTAAATACAAAAGAAGTAGTATTGTCTGATGAACACTCAGAGTATAAATGGGTAACAATAAATGAAGCCTTAGATTTATTAGTTTGGACAGGTCAGAAACAGGCAATAAAAATTGTAAATGATATGATTTTATGTAATGATGACCGAATGCGGTGGTCAAAAATTAAAGTATAAGGAGAGTATATATGTTAAACGTGGGAGATAAAGCACCAGAATTTACACTATTAGATGGTGATGAAAATACTGTATCATTATCAGATTTTAAGGGGCAAAAGGTTGTCCTTTGGTTTTTTCCAAGAGCAAGTACACCGGGATGAACAAATGAAGGACAGGGATTCCGTGATGAATTCCAAAAATTTAAAGATAAAAATATTGCAGTTTTAGGTATGAGCGCTGATTCTACAAAAAAACAAAAGAATTTTTGTGAAAAACAGAGCTTTCCATTCCCTTTGCTAAGCGATGAGGCAACTAATGTTTTAAAAGCATATGATGCTTGGGGTTTAAAAAAAATGTATGGAAGGGAATATGAAGGGATTTATCGAATTACATATGTGATAGATGAGGATGGAAACATAATAAATTCCTATTCAAAAGTATCTGTGAAAACACATGCTTTGGATGTGTTACAAGATTTAGATTAATATATATTATTTTTATGGAACTAAGCGTTACGGGATAAGTTAAATAATATATAATCCTGTTTAATTAGACTAGGAGAGTAAAATGAAAACAATTACACTTATCAGTCTTTCTTCTATATTGCTATTTAGTTGTGCTTCTAATGTGCCAACTAATAGTAATGATCTAACCTTGGGAGCCGTTCAAAGCAAAATATATAAAGGTCAAAGTCAGTCCGCAGTAATGGATATTTTAGGCTCTCCTAATATTGTAACAAAAGATACAAAAGGAAGAGAAGTATGGACTTATGACCGTATCTCTTCAGATAAAAAGTCAGAAGCCGGAGGTTTTTGGTTCTTATTTGTTGGTAAAAGTAGTGCATCAAGCAGTTCTTCTTCAAAATCACTTACTGTGATAATTACATTTGATGATAAAAAGAATGTTTTAGATTTTACTTATCAAAGTTTGAAATATTAGATGTTTCATCATTTATTATACCCTTCTACTTTAAAGGGTAAAATACTGCATAGTTCATTAATTCTTTATTTATGTACATCATTAATTGGTTGTGCTACACCGCAACAACCAACCGTTAAACCTCCAACTGCAGTAGCTCGCGCCATGGAGACACGCAGTTTTTCTAAGGATATGAAAACTGTTTTGAAGGCATCTATCAATGCATTACAAGATATGGATTATACAATTGATGTTTTGAATTCAGATATTGGATTAATTACTGCAAGTAGAACTACAGAAAAAGGTCAGGCTCCATTATCTGCTGATAATTCTGCCAATAATAATCAACTTTCTGG
>NZXC01000030.1 GCA_002701785.1 Fidelibacterota bacterium | reverse complement strand
CCATCAATAACTTTTGCGCCAGATCCATCTATCAATAATGGTTTGATTGTTCCAAATGAACAATTTACAATAACGGCATCAGAACCAATTCGATTATTAAATGATTCAACTATTACAAATGTAGATTTAAATAATATTATTTCAATTTCATACACAGATGGAGATGAAGAAAGTATAGCTTTTTCTGCAAGTATTGATAATAACGTAATAACTATAATACCGAACTCATCCTTAACAGAAATGAGACAACTTAGGATTACGCTTTTAGATAGTCTTGAAGATTTAGCAAATAATCAGATAGATAATTATGATGCTAATTATACAGTCCAAGATATTTCACCGCCCATAATAAATACACAATCCGACTCTATTAGTACTAGTAATGCATTTTTTATTCTTTCCTTTTCTGAAAGTGTATACACAAATAATAATGGGACAGGATCCCTTGAGCTATCAGATTTCTCTTTGGATTTTTCCGATAATGGTGGAAATGCGACTGATGTAACAATGGTAGATTTGCAACGGCCCGGCCCATCAGGGCCCTTATTAGGTGGAGAAGATAGTATTTGGGTATATTTAAGTATTGATGGAACTCCAAGTGGAGAAGAAACATTTACTATTAGTACAAATGGTAATGAAGCAATTTTTGATGGCTTTGGAAATCCGCTAGCTTTTCCAAATAACAGCACAAGCGAAATCATGTTAAATCCCTATCCTCGTTTAACAGGAAATTCCTTAGAAAATAATAATGTATATGTAGAATTAGAGTTTAGTGAAGGTATTTTTAGTGCAAGTGACACATCAAGCGGCGTAGAGGTAACAGATTTTGATATTAGCTTTAGTCAGAATAGTGGAAATGCAAATGATGCTGTCATTAGTTCATTAACGAAAACGAATGGCTCTCCTCTATCAGGAAACGAAAGCACGATAAGAGTAATATTAAATATTAGTTCTCCACCAGCAAGTGGAGTAGAAACAATTCAAATAACTCCTACAAATGCATATGCGATATGTAACTCTCTTGGAAACAGACTTTCAGTTTCGGAATGTACAGTTAATCTGACATTAATTGATCGATTAGTACCTACAATCAATGATATCAATATTATTGCAGACAGTATTGTAGCTATTACATCAAGCGAAGACATGTATAATAATGTAGGCGCCACTGGGGCTGTAAGCACAAATCATTTTCAAGCTACTGTTTATCCAAATGATGGAAATGCTTCTGAAGCAACAATTGTAAATATTACAAATGATAATCAAGGACCTCTAGTGGGTGGTGAAAAAATAGTAAGAATTGGTTTTGTAACTGATCTATCACCTAGTGGAGTTGAAGAAATGACGATTAGTCCTGCAGGACCTGCTAATCCAATATATGACCCCGCGAATAACCAAATGCCTCAAAGTACAATTAGTGCAAGAGTATTGTTGCCAGATAGATTNCCCCCAACAATTATATCAGAAACTGCAGTAATAGCTATTGATAATTCGTATGTTGAGTTTTCAGTTACAGAAGGGGTATATGGAGCGTATGAAGTTACGGNTCCTGTCGCTCCCAATGATTTTGATATTGTATTTATACAAAACAATGGAAATGCTGCAAGCGCGATCGTGGATTTCATTACAAATGAAAACCAATTTCCTGTAGTTGGAGGAGAAAAGATCTTAAGATGTTATTTATCTTATNATGCAACACCAAGTGGTCATGAACAATTATATATANGGGCAACCAATGGTAGCTCCGTATTTGATATTGCAGGTAATAGTTTACGTCTAGATCAAGNTACTGATACTTTGCAATTATCAGATCAATTGGTGCCAACAGTTAGTTCTATTTCTATTGCNCACGGTTCCTCCATTAGCTCAAGCACTGATCAACCNATAAACATTACCTTTTCAGAACCAATACAATCATTTAACTATTCAATTTCTGCAAGACACTATAATTCATTATCATGGGATACCACTGAATCTTCAGATGCAAGGCAATTTCAATTGACCTTAAATAAACCAATGGCAAGCTTAGATACTATTACTATTACCATAAAAGGTTTAACAGATAGTGCAGGATTAGAAGCCGTGGATTTTAGCTATGAATTTTACACTCCAGCATTAGGTGATTATGATACTTCAGGAAGAATTGACATTGAAGATTTGACACGTTTTGTGACATTTTGGCTTGCAGATTCTGAAGCAATATTTAACGGTTTGGGGCCAACCACAGGTCAAATACCGCACTTTGTACCACATCTTGATCATCAATATGATTTAGATGATGGAATGACTTTCATCAGAATGTGGTCATGGTTTATTGATAAGTTTGGTTTCGAGCCATTAGATGTTATGGNTGTTGGCACATCCATGGATTGGCATGATTTTATTGAAGAAATACCAGCGGAAGCAATTTCAGGACAATTATATATTAAATATGATCCAGGAAAAGGAAGCGTAGATCTTGAACATACTTCTTTTGGNCCTCAAAATCTTACTCTATTAAAAAATTCAAATGAAAAAGGTGAAATATTATTAGAGTTTGGTCTTGTAGAGCCAGATAATGTTAATAGAACAATTTCAATTAATGCATCAGTAGATGCTCCTAGTGAGGCATTAATAAAATATAAATTTTTTGATAAAAATCAGAAAATTATCTCATCAGGAANTCAAAAAATTCAATTATTAATTCCAACAGATTATATTTTAAATCAAAACTATCCCAATCCATTTAATCNTAGGACGACCATATCCTATGGAGTGCCAAATAAATCATTTATTAATATTGATATATTTGATATCAATGGACGCTTAGTTGAAACGNTAGTTTCCCATGAACATGAAATTGGATTTNATCAACAANATTGGAGNGGAAGAAATGTCGCNTCAGGTATATATTTTATTAAACTNANAGCTGAAAANAGAATTTTAACCCAAAAAATGATTCTATTAAAATGAAAANNNTTAAATGCAATATGTAAATCTAGCTTNTCTTGATTTTTCTATAATAAATTTTTACATTNAACAAACCTAANATATATGGACATNAGATTTAGATTTATGAATAAAGCTATCATTCCCAATATATCTTCTNTTTTNTTTTTATTTATTTTATCTAATGTATTCCTAGTCCAATCTNTANNAGCANANCAATCTTTTTCTATCATGACAGGTACTGGTATTCCTGTNTCCGGCTTAAATAGTTGGTATAACAGTGCCCCTATACTTGGATTACAATATATTATANATAATAATGAAAACTCGAAAACTATAATTGAATTTCACTATCAGTTATATAGTGATAATTCTCTTTCTGATAGAGAATTTTATTGGGTGGTNGATCGTAATAATTATAAAAGNCCAGATGCAAATGCAAATATGGACTNGGTAGATTTTATAATNAAATCGCGAATNTATTTTCCTGATAANNNTCGATCATTTGGAAAAAGAAAGCTTAATCCATTTTCCTCATATGGATTAGGACTTTATTATTATAATCATGAGGTTAGTGGCCTGATTTATCCTGGTCAGTCAAAAAAACCATTGGATACGGAATTTCAGCTTTCTCCCATTGCAGACAANCGTTATGCATGGGGTGCAAATGTTGGATTTGGATTTGAAACAATATTNAATGCTAATTTAAGCTTGATTATNGATATCAATTACAATGCTGCCATTGGTTACTTNCGANCATTTGAAGATTGGGGTTTAAAAGAAGTAATGCCNTTACAGTTCTTGACAATTGGTTTAGGATTTAACTATAATTACTAATCAAATAAACAACCTAAGGAGTACAAACAAATGAAAAAAACGATAATAGCTTGTTTAATCATGGTCTTAAGTACAGGCAATATAAATGCCGGATGGTCTGAGACTTTTGAAACTGCAGCGGAACCAACTGCTGCTTTATCGCTTACTAGTGATATGACCTGGAGTTGGTGGGGCTGGGGNGTNGCNAGNGTCGCTGANGGNTATTTAACATTGGTTGGAGCNGANGATCCTTTTGGNAANACNACCAGTTGGNTNCAAATTGACCAAAGNNTGGATGNNAATGCTGAGATCACCCCTTCTGCAGCTGAAATATATGTGAAAGCTCGTTTTATGACTACTGGNACACCAACGNNAAANGATCAATTNCATGTTTGTGTAAAAATTGATCCTGNATTTCTCACTAATCTAGCAGTNCATACAGTTGCANCTGNNNNCGGTGCTATTGGAGANTTTTGGTTCCAGACAAATGNGAGTAATGTAGNTCCAAATGCTGCAATCNCCTATGGTNCATGGCACTGGCAGAAAATTGTAGTAGANGGTCAAAATGTTAGTNTAACGGCTTGGGCAGATGGTGAAGCAATNCCAGATACNGCTNCATATTCTTTTGAAGCATTGACAACAACTGAGGCNCCANNGTTNATTNTNGTAGGCGTTACAGATGATGACTCTTCTTCNNTTCAAATAGATGAAATATGGTATAATGATAGACCAGCAGGTTTGGGNATTTCTGATAATGCACCAATTGCTACTAGATATGANCTTGGTCAAAACTATCCAAANCCATTTAACCCAACAACACATATCCGATTTAANATTCCNGAAACAGCGAATGCAAAANTAACTGTGTTCAATGTTATGGGTGAAGAGATNGCTACATTAGTTGATGGAGTTATGCAAGCTGGTGGACATACAGTAAGCTGGAATGCAGCAAGTATGCCAACAGGCGTATATTTCTACCAACTTGAATCTGGTAATTTTTCTCAAACAAAGAAATTATTACTGGTNAAATAAATCTTGTNTAAAGACCGCCAGGAAACTGGCGGTCTTTTTTTTTCTACTTAATAAGTGAGAAAAAATGACAAGAACAATTAAAAATACTTTAGCCTTAATACTGGTTNTCGGGTATACAATATCCTACGCTGGTATAACAGGTAAAATCCAAGGCACAATNACTGACCAANATGGNCAGCCTTTACCTGGATCAAATGTTATGGTATTAGGCACGAATCGAGGTGCTGCNGCAGATGAAAATGGATTNTATATNATACTAAANATNCCCCCCGGAANATATAGNCTATCTACTCAGATGATTGGCTTCAAAAGCATAACAACAACTGAAGTAAAAGTNAATTCCGATAGAACNACNCAAGTCAACTTTGTTTTATACGAAGAAGCTATTGGAATGGATGAANTTAAGGTAACTGCAGAAAAGCCAAAGGTGGAAGTTGATCGTACCTTCAGTGAATATATTGTGACTTCAGACGACATTGAAAGATCGGTTATGGTAAAATCGGTTGCAGATTTAATTTCACTGCAACCGGGCATGGATGTAAATGGCCGAGGCATGATCCGTGGTGGAGATATGAATTCTATTGCAGCTGATGTTGTATACTATGTTGATGGTGTCAAGATGACAAGCAATGATGGTTTGACCTTAAATAATTTTACAGGTGTAGGAAAATATGATATTGAATCAATTTCCATCATAACTGGGGGACTTAGCGCTGAATATGGCAATGCACAGGCAGGGGTAATCAATATTGTTACAAAAGAAGGTGCAAATTCATTTCATGGAAATTTTGAATATACCAATGAATTTGGTGGTGCAAATCATTGGGGTCCAGACTTTTATGATGCTGCAATTCACCAAGGGAAAATGCAATGGGACAATCCAGAATGGGTAAATGAAGTTGATAGTAGAACAGGTGAACTTGTACATAAAAGGATTGATTACAAAAACTTTGCCGGTTATGCACTGCAGGGAAATATTTCAGGACCATTAATGAAGGGGGTGTCTTTTTTTCTTGGAGGGCGAACAAATAAAAATGGAATTAATAATATCAGCCCTTTGTCTTACTCTCCAAGAAACTTTGAAGGAACATGGAAATTATCTTTAAACCTACATCCTAAAATTTCGATAAAATTTGGTGGAGTATATTCTGAAAGCTTGAGCTTCCATTCAATAGCAAATGTTGGAGGAATTAAAGGAATGGGTGATGGTGGAAAAAATATATTCTTACCCATGGGAAGTTCTTCTTCTGGAAAAATCATCAATAATGACCAAATGAATTATATGGCAATCAGTCATATGTTATCAGAAAGAACATTCTATGAATTAAGAATTTCCAAGAGTCTTAATTCACAAACACCTGAAGAAACTCCTGATTCAACAATGGAAATAAAAAAAGATGAAGATAATTGGTTCAATTTGCCTAGAGATGTTTATGCTTTCAATGAAGGATCGCGCAACCGTTTCCAAGTTAAATTTGATTTTACTACTCAGTTTAATAAGAATAATCTTCTTAAAACAGGAATCGACTACATAGATTATAGTGTATGGGCTCGTAATTATTCTGATGAATTAAATAAACGTGAGTTACATTATATTGGTCATCATCATCGCACAGGTGACCCAATTCGACCAAAGCAATTTGCATGGTATATTCAAGATAAAATGGAGTACAAAGGTCTTGTGCTAAATGCAGGTATCCGAATGGATTATTTTGATCCTTCAGTAAAACATCCTTTAACTACAGCCATGGCTGCCTCTGATTATTTTTTTGATACATTTACACGATTTAATTATGACTCTTTAGAATCATTCGGATTACTAGAAAAAACAAAACCTATTACTGCCTGGAGTCCAAGAATTGGTGTGGCACACCCAATTACTGATCGATCAATGATTCATTTTTTTTATGGTCATATTTATCAGCTAGCAAGCTTTTATACAATGTATGGCGAACGTTGGGTGAATGACGGAACAAGAGATTCAGATTATAATAATAACAATCTAAACGATGATGCTGAATTATATAATAAACTGGAAGAAGGATTCTTTGGAAACCCTAGACTAACTTATGAAAAAACAATCAGCTTTGAGTTAGGTTTTGATTGGAATTTCTATTCTGATTACATTTTAGCTCTATCAACATTTTATAAAAGCTCCAGTAACCAAGTATCTAGCCCCGGAACGGTTCAGTTAAATTGGTGGGATCCAGTAAAACAAATGTTTGATTTCCAATTTACACACATGGCTGGGAATGGAATTCATGAAGATATTCAAGGATTTGAATTATCATTAAAGAAAAACTTCAGTAATTACTTTGGATTCAATATTGCTTATAATATACAGTGGGCAGTAAAAGGAGAAGCTGGTGTGGGTAGTCAATTTTGGATACCAGATTCAGCATTTGTTGCTGATGGAAGATTCTGGACAATGTATAGTACGAATGATGATGGATCTGAAACGCCAAGACCACTGGCTCCGGTATTCCTTGCTANCCAATATGCCAGCAAAGCAAATACGTTTCTTGATTCTTTACGATCTCTAGGTATGGAAATACTTGATGCTGGAAATACCGGTTTACATTATGTGCAATTTTGGGGTGGCACNGAAGAAGAGCCAAAACCGGATGCTGATATCAGAAATTATGGTAAGGCTCAATTGTTTATTTCAACTCCTGATAAATTTGGTCCCANGGGCTTATTTGGTAATATAACAGCAAATATTATTTATCGCATGTCTACTGGAACTCCTTTTGAATATTCTCCAATNGGTGGCGCTTCCGAATGGCGAAATGGACCGCTTACAACTAGAACAGATATTTCTTTTGAAAAGGTAGTATTTCAGAAAAATAATTCCAGAGCAACATTGTATATACAAATATCTAATTTATTTAACCAACATGATATTAGAGGAGATGGAAGTTTTAGTTCTATATATGGACCTGGAGAGTTTATACGCTGGGGAATGGAAACGCCTCGACCAGATAATAAGCAATATCAAGACTATGGTGATTTCTATGCAAATACACGGTATCATGGGTCTCCAAGAGAAATTCAAGTGGGCATTAGAACATCATTTTAATTCTAGTTAGATAATTGAAAAGTCCAAGAATAGATGCTCAGTTTTATAGTTACTTATTACTGATAATCTTATTGATACCATACAATAATCTTTTCTCTCAAGCTGATCCAGTTAGCGGGTTTACTCCAAGACTTCTAACTAGAGCAAAGCTATGGGAAACATTTAGAAATAATGGATTACAGGGTGGTGGAAATACTCCACGATATCAAAGCCATGATCAAACTACATTAGAATATCCTGGAAATGCTGGTCGTGCTCAAGACTTTATGGCGTATTGGCTAGATATTGAAGCAGTCCTATCTGAAGCTCCTAATATACTTGATGTTTCTAGAGTATGTAATCCTCAGAATGCCAGAGGTGTTGGTTTGTGGTTTCTTGGTATTGCAGATGGAGAAGACACATTAGTCTCTTATTCTGGCCCTCGAGATGTAACGAATGATGTAAGCGCAAAAAGATATCCTATTGCAAATGAAATTGAAGCTTCACTTGGTGATTCAACGGGGGATAATATTGAACGTTCAAATTATTCTCCTTATCATACAGATATTACTGGCAATGAGCCAATTGAAATTCATAATTACCGGTATGGAGATTATATCCCTTATGATAATTTCCCTGAAGAAATAATACTAGCACAGTGGGAAAATAAACTTGGTCTTTTAGTAACAAGAAAAGCATATGCTTATAGCTATCAGAATTTTGATGATTTTATTATTCAAGAAATAATATTTGAAAATACAGGATCAAAAATATTAACAGATACATTTATATCATTTTTGAATAGTTTTAGCGTATCAAGTGGAGGTCATCAATGGGCAAGGGGCAATGGAATGAGCTGGAGTGATTGGAGAGTAAATCGCGAATCAGCACAAGATGATTGGTTCTACTATACCCAAGCACCAAACTATATTGCAGATAACCCTGAAAGTACTGATGAATACAATGATTTAGTTTTCTGTTATCAAAGAGATGATGATTGGATTGGAACTTCCTATGATGATACTGGACAACCATTTGCGTCTAATTTCGCTCAATTATCAAACTACAATGAGTTTCAAGGACAAATAGAAGGTCAATTAATGGGCTATCAATATATAGGCTTTGGTCCTTTAGATGTAAATCCTCCATATGTTAATGATCCTAACGAAAATTATGTTAGCCCAGGAAGTTTAGATCAACCATATAATTTTAAATGGTGGAAAAACGGGGATTCTAATCAAGAAGATTATGAGGAACCAACTTATAGACGTCAAACAGATGCAGAAATGTACCGTATGATTATAGGAAGTTCTGATAATGATAATACAGAAAATCCAGATTCATCTATGCTAGTTACTCATTCACTAGCTTTTGGTCCATACTCTTTAAACCCTGGAGAAAAAGGAAAAATTGTAATTGCATTCGTCGCTGGATCTGGTGCAGACTGGAATAATGAAGATGAATTGACATGGTCTATGAAACCAGAATCAAAAGATCAGCTTAAAGATGGAGAACATTCAATTATAAAAAATTTCAAACAAGCACAATTTGCTTATGATATGGGTTTTGATTTACCAGATCCCCCCCCAGATGTTAAAATTAATTTCAAAAATAATTCTTTAGGACAAATGGTTATTTCATGGGATGATCAAGCTGATGATGCTTTGGACCCGGATTATGAAGGTTCTGAGGCCAAAGATGTCGAAGGATATCGGGTGTATAGAGCTTGGCCGCCATCTTTTGATTGGCATTATGGTCCTTGGGCGCAAGTTGCTGATATAGTATTAAAAGATGAAAATTATTATGATTCAACTACTGGTAAATACACTTTTATAGATACAGAGTCTTATGCAGGATATAATTATTATTATAATGTAAGAACTTATGATTCAGGTCACGATAGTTGGGTTGATATGTTTGGTGTTGATCATGGGTCTATCCCATCATTAGAAAGCGGATATGTTGCCCCTGAACAAAAAAATATGATTGCAGTTACTCCATTTCAACCTTCTGCACAGATTTATGATCAAATGAAAGGAACGATTCGGGTTGTGCCTAATCCTTATCGCCTTGATTTCCGGGACCCACTTCACATGTATCCAGATGTCGCAGATCCATATAAAATTAGATTTATTAATTTACCAAAGCATTGTATGATACGTATATATTCCACTTCAGGAGACTTAGTATATGAGACAGAGCATCAAAAAGCATCATCGGCAGAATCTGCATGGAGACAAAGCACAATAACATTTTCAGGAAGAATTGTTAGTGGTATTTATTTTTGGGTTGTTGAATCTCTTGATCCTCAAAGTTCTGGAACTATACAAAAGGGAACCTTAGCAGTGGTTAAATAATATTATGGGAAAACTTTCTAAAATAATATTCATTGTCTGTTTTTTAAGCGGAATTATTATTGGACAGGATGAATTTAAAAGAGTGGGCAAATCAGGTTTTGGTTTTTTAAAAATTAGTCCTTCAGCTCGTGCTGCTGGTATGGGAGATGCTTTCACAGCAATTGCAAATGATGTAACAACTATTTTTTATAATCCAGCAGGATTAACAAACTTAAATCAATTTGTATTTAATTTTAATCACACAGATTGGATAGTTAATTCAAGTATAATTTCAGGAGCCATTGCTAAACCCCTGGGTCGTAATGGAGCTCTTGGTTTTAGTATTGTAAAATTTGATACAGAAGACTTTGAAGAAACAACTGTGTTAGATCCTGAGGGAACTGGCAGAATGATTGATGCTGGGGATTTAGCCCTAGCCATTGCCTATGCTATTAAATTAACTGATAATTTATCATTTGGTTTCAAAGGTCAATACTTAGAAGAAAAGATTGATATTGATAAAGCCACAGCTATTACTGCTGATTTTTCTACATATTATAGAACTGGATTTCGAGATTTAACATTAGCTATGATCATGAAGAATTTTGGTCCCGAAGCAAAATTTTTATCCGATAAATTTAAACTTCCTCTCTATTTTAATATTAATACAGCAATGAGCATTGTAGGATCAGAAGGTAGTCCATTCCAATGGATTATTTCGGTGGAAAGCGCATTTGCAACTGATTATCGTGATAGATACCATCTAGGAACAGAAATGTGGATAGCCGATATGATTGCTTTAAGAGGAGGGTACAAATTTTACTATGATACAGAAGATTGGACAATAGGTGCCGGGTTAAAACTAGGATTAGGTAGTAGAGAAGTCATTATTGATATATCTTACTCAAATTTCGTCGAATACTTTGATCCGCCACTCCGCTTCTCAATTGGCGGATCTTTCTAAACATACCCATTATATTAATGACTCTTATCCATAGGAGTAATTCAACAAAGTTTTATTTTTTTATATGTTCTATACTTCTATGTATTTCATGCAATAAAGATATTACTTATCTGGATGCTCAAGGACATAGAGGCGCAAGAGGGCTGTTCCCTGAAAATACAATCGAAGGTTTTAGACGTACAATTGATTTAGGTATTTCAACACTTGAATTGGATATAGTAATTACAAAAGACCATGTCCCTATCGTTTACCATGATTTTTATATAAATCACCATTTATGCTTAGATACAAATGGTGATTCTATTGATAGTAAAAATAGTTCTTTAATATATGATAATACTCTAAAAGAAATTAAAAAGTATGATTGTGGATCATTGAACCCAAATATTAATCGCTTTCCTGAGCCACCAAGAATAAATATCCCTGGTGAAAAAATTCCTACATTATATGAAGTTTTCGATTTAATTAATGAGTATCCGAATAGAAATATATGGCTAAATATTGAAATCAAATTCAATCCTGAAAAAAAATTAACTGCACCAATTAATATATTTGTTAATGAAGTAATCAAAGTTGTTAAAACTTATAATTCTACAAATATTGTAAACATTCAATCTTTTGATTGGAAGATATTGGAAATAGTTAAATCAACTGATTCAACTATTTTGACTGCTGGGCTTCTGGATTACTCTACCGTCAAATCATTAAATGACTCTATCCCTTCCCCATGGTTAAATGGAATACATTTTGAGAATACTGGTGGAACGAGTCTTTCAATTTTAAATGAGGCTAAAAGATATATTGATATTTTCTCTCCTAATTGGAAATTAATTATGCCAAACAATGCAATATACTTGGGCAATAGCGTAACGGAACTTCAAAACAATGGTTATACTGTTATTCCTTGGACAATTAATAGAACAGATATTATGCTACAATTAATTGAGGAAAAAGTTGATGGAATTATTACTGATTATCCTGATAGTCTATTATTACTAATGAATAAAATGAATATTCATTTAAAGAAAAATTGATGAAGTATGTATTCCGAATTACGTCAATTATAATAACTTTTATTCTATCTTTCTTATTATTAACAATCACATTTGTTGATGATACATTGCTGGAAGAAAGTTCCTATTTTAAAACTGCGGAAGAAATAATTGACAGTCTTAACGCAAATATTCAAATAAATAATGCAAAATATTTTAAAGCTGGTTGGGCAAAAACAAATATTACNCCTCCATACAAATTACCACTTGCAGGTTACGGCGCACGGAATGGTGTATATGTATCTGAAGTCCANGATTCAGTATGGGTAAGGGGTTTTGTTTTTGATGATGGATATAAAAAATATGCAGTTATTACTTTAGACGCATTAATTGTTCCACCTGCAGTAACGAANAAACTTCAATTATTACTTCCTGAAATAGGATATGATTTATCACGAATATATATGAGTGCAACTCATACGCATTGCTCTGTTGGAGGTTGGGGTGATAGCTGGATTGGGCATCAATTTGCTGGAGAATTCAATGAGCAAATAGTTAATGACNTNGCAAATTCAATAATTCTAACTATCAAAAAGTCAGAGAANGAATTATCTCATGCTAAAATTGGATTTGGTAGNTATNATGCAGGTAGATTTGTTCGAAATAGNCTAGTAGGAAATAAAGGTACTACTGATCCNTGGTTNAGGATAATTAAAATACAAAAAGAGGATGGTTCTATCGGGNTAATAACATCATTTGCAGCGCATGCTACAGTGTTTTCTCATAGACAAATGAAATACTCTAGAGATTACCCAGGAGCACTTGTTGATTCATTAGAGAAAATAAATAATATTAAGATTGCTGCTTTTTGCGCTGGAGCAGTAGGTAGTCATTCTCCAAATATTAACGGATCTGATAACTATGAAAAAATATCTAACCTATCATCGGAATTATTCTCTTTAGCAAATGAAAATATTAATAGTATTCAAATAAGAAGTGTAAAAAGTATGGGTTCATTATTATTTGATATTCCATTGCGAGAANCTCATTTACGAATTTCAACAAAATTACGTATACGTCCATGGGTCTTTAATAAATTAATAGAACAATCAAAAGTCTATTTATCTTTATTAAAAATTGGTGATATCATTCTAGTAGGCACACCNTGTGATTTTTCTGGAGAGTTAGTTAATAATATTGAGTTCAATGCAAAACAAAATAACCATGATATCATGGTTACAAGCTTTAATGGAGGATATATAGGATATATAACAAATGATAAGTGGTATGATTTAAAAGAATACGAAACATTTACTATGAACTGGTTTGGTCCTTATAATGGAAGTTATTTTATTTATTTAATAAATAATCTGATAGCAATATTTATATAATGATAAAACGCCTATTTTTTTTAATAATCATATTAAATAATGTTTTTGCACAAGCGGATATGACTGAGGGATATAAACCACGTAATCTTACAAGAGGAAAAATGTGGTCAAGCTATAGGAATAATGGATTAGACGGGGGCGGTAATCGCTCCAAGTCAGACAGCCATTCTCAAGAAAGTTTAACCTACCCTGGAAACATGTCTCGTGTAGCTCTTGACTTCATTGAATATTTTATTGATGTAAGCGCTTATCTTGCGGGAGAACCAAATGTAATAGAAATTCCTCGTGTAACAATACCTCAAAGTTCAAAAGGACAAGGAGTATGGATTCTAGCAATAGATGAACAAGGAGATACTTTGGTGTCTCACTCTGGACCAAGAGATGTTTCATATGATATACAGCCTGCACCATATAATATAAATAATTCAGCAGAATCAGTATTGGGGGACTCTACTTATCATAATCTTGAGAGAAGTAATTATTCCATCTATCATAATACAATAAGTGGAAATGAACCAGTAGAAATACATAATTACCGATATCATAATTATACGGAACATAATAATTCACCAGAAGAAATAATTATTAGTCAATGGGAAACTAAAACAGGTATTCGTGTAACTAGAAAAGCGTACGCATGGAGCTATCCTGATTTTGATGATTTTATTATTCAGGAATTAACCTTTGAAAACACAGGATCAAAAACCTTAGACCCAGTATATCTTTCATTAATAAATACATTTAGTCTGAATGCAATGGCGCACGGGTGGGCAGATAAATATGGGATGAATTGGAGTGACTGGCGTCATAATAAGGAACAAACACAAGACGATATTTTTTTCTACACTAAAGCAGACACCTTTATGGCAGATGAACCTATTAACACTGATTTATATACAGATGATATCATGTTTTATCAGCGCGATGATGATTGGATTGGTACTAATTGGAATGATATTGGACAACCATACAAGTATGAGGCAGCAAGTACACATGCAGATGAAATGCAGGGTCAAGCTGAAAATCAGTTGTTAGCATATCAGTATATAGGAATGGGAATCTTAGATTTTATGCCAGAAGGATCTGATTTCATACAACCTACAAGTACGAACCAACCAATATATTGTAAATGGTGGCGAGGCGGGAATAATGGACAATTTGATTATGAAGATCCTAATAGTGGGATGCATACTGATGAAGAGATGTTTAAAATGATAATTGGTAATAATAAAGATGAAATCAAAAAATCTCCTCAAGAACCTTCTTTAGGAACACATGCCCTAGTATTTGGACCATATCGTTTTGAACCTGGTCAAAAAACGAAATTAGTTATCGCATTTGTTGGTGGTTCAGCTGCGGATTGGTTAGATGAAGATGAGATTTCATGGTCATTAAAAGAAAATGCGCCAGAAGAACTTAAGTTAGGTGAAAAATCGTTATTTAGAAATTTTGATCGAGCCAAGTTCGCCTATAAGAATAATTATAATATTCCTGATCCCCCTCCAGATGTAAAGATTTCATTCTCCAATACCAGCTTAGGGCAGATTAAAATAAGTTGGAGCAATGAAGTTGAAAATGCTATGGATCCTGACTATGAAGGTGCAGAAGCACTTGATGTTCGTGGATATAGAATTTATAAATCATGGCCACCCTCTCATTATTGGCACTATGGGCCCTGGGAATTCCTTTATGACATCCCAATTGAATCCCCAAAATATTATAATCCTGATACTAAAAAATATTCTTTTATAGACTCAACTTCTTACTCAGGTTATAATTATTACTATAGTGTGCATACATATGATTCTGGGCATGATCATTGGTTTGATATTAATGGAAATGATATTGGACCTATTCCTTCTCTTGAAAGTGGNATGACTTCTGTAGAACAAAAGAACCCCATTGCGGTTACTCCATTTCAAGCTTCANCTTCATCTTTTGATAATATGAGTATTCCAATACGAGTTGTTCCAAATCCGTATCGGTTAGATTTNAANGATGNATTACATATGTACCCNGATGCTGCAGACCCNNATAAATTACGTTTNATAAATCTNCCCAAAACATGCATTATTCGNATATATAGTNTTAATGGAGATCTTGTTTTNGAAAGAAAACATATAAATGANAATTCTGCAGAAGAATCTTGGCGTCAAGAAACTATTTCATTATCTGGNAGAGTAGTTAGNGGNATTTATTTTTGGGTTGTTGAATCTCTTGATGCTTCNAGTATTGGANAGATTCAAAAAGGAACATTGGCAATAATTAAATNATNAATGNTCAGTTAAGTTTTACAATTTATTTTTANGNTCTTAATCAATTATTTTTTTGCTAATCAATAAATACCAAGAAACATTTAAATAAACGACAATTTTCTGTGTGGTGGCTACAATTGGAGACCACATTTCCAAAAGACCTTGCCCAATGTGTATACATACTGCAAAGAGTAAAACAAATGATAAATAAAACAAACTATCATAAGAATGATTAATTATTTTTGATATAATTATTAGAATTAATACTGTAGATAGGGATAATATCCATATCCAAACCGCTATCATATGTTCATCAGATAAAATATCATCAGGGGTTAAGCCAACACCAATAATACCTATTCCAGAAATAATTCCAAAAATTGTAATAAAAAAAATAAATTTATCAGTAAGCAATAACCTTTTTCCCATGCTTAGATATATTATAATTATGCTTATACCAAAAAAAATCAGTGAGGTATTAAATATTGTGCTTGAAAAAGTATTTGAAATACCAGAATAGGATACTGTTCTTCCTAGATCACTCATAACATTATGCCAAAACGTGTAACCTTCTGCTGACTTATTCCACGACGTTCCTCCACTATAATTAAACATTGCAATCGTTGAAAATATTAGAAATTGTAAGCAACCAACTNCTCCAATTATTCCACCGATTTTTTTCCAGTTTTTCATAAGATTATTAATCTTCCATAATTTTACTTAAAGACATATGAATTATGGGACCTGCTTCAGGACCAAGAGAATTAATTTCACCATATGGAGATTTATGATGATTATATAAATAGGGAGGTACTTCATCCCACTCACTCTTTGGAATGATATAACCTATTTCATCATTTGCTAATCCAAAAACAAATTTATAATCACCCTTCATCATTGATCTCAACGGTGGAATCTCAACAGGATCTATATTATAATCTTGACCTAAAGGTGATACGACGCCTCCATTAATAATTTCTGGGTAAATTTCTCCAGGTATTGTTATGATTGATATTGGACCAATTTGTATAGATGCTATTTCTGTTTTCACATTCAACCATCCAACTGTACCATGGTCAATTACACCTAGAATAAAAGCAAGTAAAAAATTTTTATTATCAAGTGGTATTGTGATTGTTTTTGCACGTAAAGCAATTTTGGAATTTGATATTTCTACTACATCTTTTGAACGAATTGCCTTAAGAGCTAATAAACCAAGCTGTTGCCCTTGTGCCTGTGTTTTTTCAAATGTTGCACCATCAAGCATTGTTCCATTAAATGGATCAGCAATAGGGTGACTTGGATTAGTCGTCATTAACCCACCAACTGCCCCATTAACAAATACGGAGATGCCTCCAATTCCTTCTGCCAAAGTTGTATCCTTATTAAAAACTCCATTTTCAATAGAAGCCCTAAAATAATGTGGAAAATCTGATGATATTAATAGATTTTTACTCCATAAAGTCTCAGGATGATTACTCCAACTTATTAATGAACCCAGAGTTTCTTCTGAATTTCTATCGACTGCTTGTATAATTCTAATACCTGGGTCTAATTCTTGAGGGTCTCGAGAATCAACAACAAATGGTATTGCACCTTTTAAATCTTGACCTATTCTAAGTTTTGCTGGAGTAAGGCTCTTTACTGCAGTAGCAATGGCTGCAATTGTTTGCTTTTTAACATACTGCATATATTTTTTATCTACGCCACTTTTAAAGTAACTAGGGCCCCAAATTCCAATTAGGTCTGGCGCTTGATGAACATGAGTGCTAGAAATTATAGTATAATCACATCCAATATTCTTTTTTACTTCTTTTCTTATATCTACAGCATCATCATAAATAAAACCAACAGCATCAATACTTGCAATAGCAATCTTGCTTTCTCCATCATCTATCACCATTACTCTAGCCCAAAGATCATCATTAACACCTTGTGCAGGACGACTATTATGGAATCCTCCTATCCAAATAGGATCAAACTTATTATTCCCATTAACGTCATTATAATAGTCACCTTTATCGGGTTCATATCTAGCATTACCATTTAAATCATTCCATGTATCAGTGATTTCAGGTGTTATAGGCATCTTTGCAAAACCAACAGATATTGAACTTGTCTGTCCTGTATTTTTTATAGAAATATCAATGTCAAAATCAGGGTGACGATCCCTAAGATTATATTTAACACGGACTAAAAGCAATACTAGTAAGAAAACAAACGCCAATAATAAATACTTTATTAACTTCATTTTATATCTGATCTTTATACCGTTTCATCATTTCTTTCCAATTAGTAAATAGTACACCTTCATTATTTAAAAAATTGATGACATCCGGATCAGAAAACATTTTTGCTTCCCAGGCTCTTTGCTGCCAAGAATTGGTAATTTTCTTTAGACCATAGCTTTCAATAGATGGATGAAAATATATCTCTGTAATACCCGATTCAAGATTTCTAATCAAATTATAAAAGTTTTCTTTTTTCTTATTATAGCTATTAGCATTTGGCACTGGAACCATGTTATCAATCTTTGGCAACGTGTACTTCGAAGCACTTTCTACTAATTGATCAGTAATAGGATAACCTTGTTTCTTGAATTTTTTAACTAATTCAGGTGTGAATTCAATAACATTAGCTGGAATACCATACTCCATCGCTATATTAAAAAACAATTCTGCATACTCCACTTTACTATACAGTGTCCCCATATGCGTATCTATATGTCCCGGCTCAATACCTAATTGTCTTGCACGACTTATTTGAGCTCTTATCTCTTTTTCTATATCATTCACAGAAACACGTGACACTACATCTTCCACTCTTCTCCATAAATATCCTTCCGAGTCTGTTAAATTAGAATTAATTAATTCATTTGAAACTGGTCCCCATCTATACAATTTCCATTCACTTGTCAATGTTAGGTGCAGCCCAATATCTTTGTCCGGATTATTTTTATACCAATCAGCAAAATCGTTAAACCAGGGGCATGGAACCATTACTGAAGCAGACTGTATTTGATTGTTTAGCAGATAAGGGATAACAGCTTCATTTGCTTCGGAACACATACCAATGTCATCTGCATGAAGAATAATAACCTTACTCTGTTTAGGATAACCTAATTTTTCAGCCCAGTTATCCCCTTTTAATTTTATTGGATTTGGGTTCTTATTATTATCCTTATTTGTTTCACAGGATAAATAGATAAATGAAATAATAAATATTTTCAAAAAAGTTTTCATTGTATTCTAATCCTTTAAATATTGATTAAAAAACTTATCCATATGATGCTGCGTATAATTGTTAACAGGCCGAGCAGCATCCATAGTATGTGGCCAGCCCTTTAGAATATGATAATAATGAGATACATTAGCCATCCTCAATGATTCATCTAATTTATTTGTTTGATTTAAGGGTACGAGCTCATCTAATGTACCAATAAAAGTCATCGTTGGAGGATCATCTTGTGAAATATAATGTATTGGNGATGCAATAAGATATTTTTTTGGATCACTTTTGTAATCTATACCTAAAAAGAAATGAGTTTCCTTTTGATTAATAGCATAATCTGTTGTTAAATCAGCTGGTCCATAAAAATTTACTACTGCATTTACTTTCTGAGATGCAAATCCACTTTCACAATATTCTTCTCCAAATGAACTGCCCACTGAATAGGCTGCCATTAAAGCAAGATGAGCACCTGCAGAACCGCCAACAAGTGCAACGTTATTTGTATCAATTCCATATTCGAATGCATTATTTTTTAACCATTTAACTCCACATATAATATCTTCGACCGCTGCAGGAAATTTTGCTTCTTGAGCAAATCGATATGATAAAGATGCAGTGATATATCCTTTTTCTGCATACGAAAGTAAATAAATAAGGTAATCTTTTTTATTTCCTTTTGTCCAACTTCCACCATGTATAAACACAATTAAAGGCGTTGAGCTATTAATACTTTTCTTACGATATATATCAAGCAAAAGAGTTCTATNCTCAGTTTTTTTAAATTCTAAATCACTAAATACTTCAATATTATCAGGGATCTCTGGTTTAGTATTAACTAAATCAAGCCAACCCAACATTGCAGACCACTTTATAAATGTATTATTTAAGTATCCACGAGGTGCCTTCATATGTTTCTCTTGTGTGTTAATTATAGATAGAAAAATAAAAAAAATAAGAAATATATTTTTCATTTTAATCTAGAGGAATNGTTATTCGAAAAATAAGGGGGCTTCCTTGAATTAAATTCTTATTATTTATCCTATCTCTATAGGTCAAAGCAAACCCTCTTCCTACTGCCGTACCTAATCCGGCACCAAATATAACATCACTCAAATAGTGTTTATTATCATGAATTCTACTTGTTGCAACTAAGGCGGCTAANCAATAAGCAGCAATACCAACTTCTTTTCCATAGAGTTCATTAGCAATTGTAGCAACTGTAAAACTATGAGATGTATGACCAGATGGAAAGGATTTACAACAACCGCCATTTGGTCTTACTCGTCCAAAAGATCTCTTCATTAATTCAGTAATTACTCCATTTGTAATCATAGCCAATGTGGAAAACTCAAGTTTTTCTGAAAAATTATTTTTCTCCTTATTTGATATGGAAGTACCTAGAATTGATGACCATATTATCCAATGCGCCCAATAACCACCATACATATCACCAAAGTGAGATACTTTTTCAGGNAGNAGNCCNNTANCNTGTGCATATACTTTTATTTTTTGATCTANTNTTNTTGAAGNNAANGCTGCTAANGCAGCAGNNCCTAAAATAANTTGGTTTGAATTATTNGANAATATTCTTCCACTNGATTCAGAAAAATAATCNTTTAANTNNGNNTTNTNCTGANNATNNAATATAGATGATATAATNANTATANANANATANATGTANTTNTTNTTTATCNTCAAAANANNAAATATATAATAATNATNANNNCCATNGCAGAAATTGCAAATGGTNTTANNTTAATATCTTTCCCAGNATTTTNATNANTNANAATAACTTCAGNTTTGGGCAANTTATATACCCAATAAGTGATTGNTAANAAATAAATAATNAATAANGATTTAGCTATNTGTAAATCAATACTTANNAAAATNTNTCTNATAAATTGACCAGGTANACGAAAAAGNTTAGATATNNTATCTGCAATNGNTNNNGATACNGATAAAATAATTGTTAANANATCAATCATATCTATANACCATCCCTCTTAANTTTTCATCTGGCTCTTGTTTAGTATAAAAACTCACAATCACTGTAAGCATTATGGAAAGGATGAATGACCACAGAGCCACATATAAAAAAGGTTCAGAAACTTGAAATAAAGGTATTGTAGCATTACTGTGAACCCACATCAAAAGGGCAGAAAAAGAAACACCTCCAATTAGCCCCACTAAAGCACCAGTGCCAGTTGCTCGCTTCCATAAAACTCCTAAAATAATTATTGCAAGACTTGGTCCTTGAAAAAATGATAATAAAGTTTGTGCTAGATCATATAAACTTTCAAAACCCGTTGCAAATTGCGCAACATAAATAGCAACAAATAGAAAAATAATAGTAAAGAACCTTCCAACAACTAAATAATGGGCATCATCTCCTTTAGGTCGAACAAATTTTTTATAAATGTCTGTAGTCCATACTGTTGCAGCAGAATTGAGAAATGAATCAACGCTAGACATTAAACCTGCAAGAAATGCAGCAAAGAAAATACCTAATAATCCCGTAGGCATAATTTCTTTGATTAATGTTGCCATCGCTTTATCAGCATCTGCTATACTAGGATTATAAGCCAAAGATATAATGCCAGGGACAACCATAGCAAAAGGGATTAAAATTTTTAACAATGCTCCAAAAATATAAGAAGCCTTCGCATCTGCCATTGACCTTGCTCCTAATGATCTTTGAACTATTGATTGATTTCCAATCCAATATGCATTTGCAAGAACAAAACCTAATCCAAATAATATTCCTGACCATGGGTGTGGTGTTTTTGTATCAACAGGTAAAACAAGAGAAAAGTGATCTTTAGTTCGTTCCCCCATAGCGGTTATGATATTCACAAACTCACTTATTCCACCAAGTTTAAAAATACCAAAAAATAATACGAAAAGAGAGCCTCCTAACATAACAATACATTGTATTACATCTGTATAAACAACAGCTCGAAGACCACCTAAAAAAGTATAGGCACCTATCACAATCCCCATAATTAAAATTGAATAAAAAATATCCCAGTCTGGTGCCCTCGCACGGTTCATATTCATTTTTCCCCATGAAGAACTAATTTCATCTTCAGAAAAGAAGACAAATGGAATATCATTAAATAAATCCATATTATGTGACTCAGGCAAAATATTTTTATCAACAAAAACTATAATGGGATCTCGATCTTCAGATAATTGAATACCCTTATCTATAGTACTAGTATAAATAAAATCATATTTTTTTGCATCCGTAGAGCGAGCAATCTTTTCAATAACAATTTTATCTTCACTCAAAATTAATACTTTGGGATTAAGGTCTAGTAAAACATTTAGCATTGCTGCAGAAGCATATAAAATGATTCCTAAATTAATTGGCATATAGATTCCCCATATCAACGCAGAAGTAGTTTGTACAGATGAATTATATCTTGCGCCTAGCCATTCAGGAATTGTAGAAACTTTCTTTTTCCAAAACATAGGTATAAATAAAAAGGCAGCAATAATCATAACAGGAACACTCCCTAGCCAATCGTAATTCCCAAGGACTATACCATATAAGTAAGCTGATCCTGCAATTCCTACCATATCAACAGCACCAATATCAGAAACAACTAATGACATGCCTATTGCCCACCAAGGTAAAGATCGTCCCGCTAGGAAATAATCTTTTCCAGACTTTATCTTTCTACCTATATAAGCACCAAAAACTACTGTGCCAACTAAGTAAATAATAATTATCGTATAATCTATTGGACCAAGTACCATTATGATAGCATTCTATTACTATGAATAATAATTTAATTATCTATAACCAGAATAAAACTATAAAAAAGGGTGTAATGATGAAAGCATTGCTATGTAAAGATTTTGGTCCTGTTGAGAATCTTGTTTGGGAAGAGATACCAGATCCAACTCCAAAGGATGGAGAGGTTGTTGTTGATATCAAAGCAGCAGCACTTAATTTCCCAGATAATTTGATTGTACAGGGCCTATATCAATTTAAACCAAGCTTTCCATTCTCTCCAGGATCTGAAGGGGCTGGAGTAATTAGTGCTATTGGAGAAAATGTGCATAATTTTCAAATTGGGGATAAAGTGTCATTTATGTGCGGATGGGGATCATTTGCTGAAAAACTAGCAATTAATCATAAGCAACTAATTAAAATGCCTGAAGGCATAACTTTTGAATTAGCATCCGCAACACAAATCGCATATGGAACTAGTTTTCACGCATTAATCCAAAGAGGTCGATTAACTCAAGATGATGAAATTCTAATCTTAGGATGCTCTGGAGGTGTTGGGTTGGCTGCTTTAGATATTGCGAAAGCACATAATGTCCGAGTCGTTGTTGGCGTATCTTCAGAAGAAAAGGCTGATTTGTGTACACAGTATGGTGCAGATGAAGTTGTAGTATATGGATCAGATAAATTAGATAAAGACGGTCAAAAAAAATTATCAAATAAATTCAGAGAAAAAAGTAAAAAAGGTGCATTCGATATTATCTACGATCCGGTTGGAGACTGCTATACTGAACCTGCATTGCGTTCAATAAACTGGAAAGGTAGATATTTAGTTATTGGCTTTGCTGCAGGAGAAATACCAAAAATTCCTTTAAATCTAGCTTTACTTAAAGGATGTGAAATTGTTGGTGTTTTCTGGGGGGCATTTACTGGACATGAACCAAAACAAAATATGAATAACATAATTGAAATTGGTAAAATGATATCATCCAAAAAACTAAATCCATTTATCTCAAAAAAGCTTCCGATGAAATCTGCAAGAGATGCTATTAAGATGATTGGAGAAAGAAAGGTGCTAGGAAAAGTTGTTCTAATTAATCAATAGAACTATCTATCTATATATACAAACCCATATAGATTGAATCATCATCTTGTTCTAATTCATCCATGCCATATTTTCTATAAAAATTAAATGCACGTTCGTTTGTAATACTGAGCTCTAAATGAACACCTTTAATATTATTTTGTTTCAAATGAGTAATATAATGATCCATCATCAACTTTCCCTGACCTTGTCCTTGGGCTCTCGGTAATAAATCAATATGTAAATGAGCAGGATAATCTTTGAATAATTTATTGCTCATTGGCTGAAATAAAATATTGACTGTTTTTTCTGTTCTATTCCATTTTGAAGGCTCACCGGTTGGTTGATTATAATTATTGCGTACAGCTGGAAACCAATCTTTATACATCCAATCATAAAATGCATTTGAATTCATCGTACCCATTATATAACCACATAGGCCATTTTCATCATTTAGTATAAATACAGATTGCGGCTCATATTCCATATATGGGCCAGCATATATGTGACCAAGTACTAAAGGGTCAGTAAATAGATGGGTCGCATCTTTACCAGATTCTCCTGTCTGAAGACAGATATTATATACATGATCCTTATCTGTAGAATTATAAGGCCGAATATTAAAATCAGACATGCTCCATAATTTTCTATTCGATTTCTAGTAATTCAATTTCAAAAAGTAATGTNCTATTTGGTGGAATTCTNGCGCCACTACCTCTAGCTCCATAACCTAATTTTGAAGGAATGGTTAATTCCCATTTTGCTCCAACTTGCATTAATAATAATGCTTCCGTCCAACCTTTGATTACGCCTGTTACTTGAAAAGATACAGGTTGACCACGATCATATGAGCTATCAAAAACTGAACCATCAGTTAATGTGCCTTTATAGTGAACTTTTACTTTATCAGTTTGTAAAGGACTTGGCCCATCACCAGGTCTAATCACTTTATATTGTAATCCACTAGGTAAGGTAACCATGCCTTCTTTTTTGGAGCTTTCAGCTAAATAGGATTCTTCAGCAGCTGTGGCTTCCTGGGCTTTCCGCTGAGCAATCTCACGTTGTTTTTGCTGAAATTCTTGACGAAACTTTACAAGAGTTAATTGCACTTCTTCTTCAGTTAATTTTATTTCTTTTTCATTAAATGCATCATCTAATCCTTTTGCTAAGACACTAGGGTCAATATCCATTTCCTGAAAACGAAAAGATTTACCAATATCCACACCTACACTATAACTAACTGTATCCATATAATCATTTAATTCGACTTGCGCCATCTGTTGTTCATTATTTGAACAAGATATAGCAATTATCAATATTGAAATAATTATTGTACTTAAATGTTTCATTTATTCATCCTTTTCTGATTCATTTTTTTCATCGGGTTTAATACGATATTTTAATACTGTCCAGACAACCCAAAAGTTGAGAACAGAAGTTAATAAAAAGGCTAATATTGCACGGATATCTAAATATCCACCACCAGTTTCAGCAAACAAAAAATATGCACCAATATTTGCAACGCCAAACATCAACCATGATAAAACACTTACTCCACCCGGATTATGTGTTTTCCATAATTGAACTAATTGTATTAATGCAGCACCTGGTAGTACAAGGGCAGGCATCCATGTTAACAATTCAATCATTAATCTTCTCCATAATTAACTATAGCGCTAAATGTAAGATAAATCTCGAGAAATACTTATTTAATTTCTAGAAAGCTTTACTGCAGTTCCATATGCTAATAATTCCGCAGAACCCTGTAAAACCATTGATGTTTGGAAACGGACACCCACTACTGCATCCGCATTTAAATCTTTTGCACGATCTANCATTCTTTGTAAGGCTTGCTCCCTTGCTTGTGCCATCATTCCAGTATACTCTGGAATTTCACCTCCTACCATACTTCGTAAAACAGCAGTAATATCTTTACCCAAATGCCTTGCTCGAATCGTATTTCCCATCACCATACCTAATGAATCACTAATACTATAGCCAGAAACANTTTCAGTGGTTACAAATCTCATTCTTCGATATCCTTAAAATCATCTTTTTCCCTTTCTTCCTGAATAATGCTATATAGTAATACAAATACTCCAAGCACTACTGACATAAGGGCTAATCCAAGTAAAGGATTATTAAAAATGAGTGCAATAATTTTCCCTATAAATACTAAAATAAATACTACTGCACCTCCAAGAATTAAATAAATACCTGTTTGTTTCATGCCAAGACCTCTATAAATAATATTATTTCACTAAAATAGTGCATTTCAACTATTCAGAAGATAAACTATTGCTTAATTAAATCATTTGAAAATATTTAATCATGATAGAAACTGATTTTTCAATACGAACATTTCGTGGAGGGTATGATAATAATTTTTCGTATTTAGTTTCCTGTATGCAANCTGGAATACAATTTTTGATTGATGCTGCTATTTCTCTTGATGAAATTAAACCATATATTAATCAACACCTTGATGCTCTCCTCATAACGCATACTCATGGTGATCATATAGCGTATTTAGATGAGATTCTAAATGAATATCCAAATGCAAAATATATTGGATACAAAGATTTGGTTCATAAAAGCACAAAATATGAATTTTCTCCTGTAAATGACCAAGATAGGATACTATTAGGAAAAATAAATATTGATATAATATATACACCTGGGCATTTCCCTGATTCTCTATGTTATCTGATGGAAAATATTATTTTTACTGGAGACACATTATTTGTNGGCAGAACGGGTAGAACAATAAGTACTAATGCAAGTACCAAAGATTTATACTTTAGTGTATACGATAAGATTTTATCATTACCTGGTAATACNCTAATTTACCCGGGTCATGATTATGGAGAAAAACCTACAATAAGCTTAAAGGATAACATAAAATTAAGTCCATTACTTCAAGCAAAAAGTGAAAAGGATTTTATTGAGCGAATGGCAGATTATGAAGCTAATCGTTAACAAAATAAAAGGAGCAACTAATATGAAAAAATATCTTAGTGGATTCATAACAGGTACTATTGCAACTGTATGCATTTTTATGTTTATAGGTGCAAGTCAAATCGATGATGATTCTTTAAAAGTAATGCTTGGTCGTATTGATGCCTACTTAAGTGGNGATACAAGCATTGGTCCAAGCGGAAGATATCAATTACAGAGTTTTAGTATTGATCGTACTCATTGGCATTATCTTCTAGATACAACTACTGGAGAATTATATCGCATGGAACCTAGTCGCACACCTGCAAATGCTCGCTGGATACTTAGTGCAAAACCAAACTTTAAAAAATAATGATGGGTATATATAAAAAAATCCTTCGTGGTATTGTCTCCATATTATTTCTTACTCTCTTGNCCTGTCAGGATAATTCAGAATGCTCTGATTGTGGTGGAAATCTTCTTGATGGATATTTATTCAAGAAGGTGACTCAAGAAGATTTGGCAGATATTGGGAGTATTGATGGAGTTAATATTGGTATTTGTATANGTTATCAATTAAGTGGTTTAACTGAGGGNGATTTTGATCTTGANACGATTGAAATAGTTGATGACTGTTGTTGCGATTAATTGNATATGATTCTTAATTATTATCAAGAATCAGATANCATAAATACTGCAATTATTGGACTTCATGGATGGACAGGTAATGAACATTCTATGGTCCCGGTTGCTAAATCAATGAAGGTCCCTAATGCTAAATGGTATATCCCAAGGGCTCCATACAATGCAAGTAGTGNTAAAGGATATACATGGTTTAGTGGATCACCAGAAAATGGCTGGAAAACAAAAAAAACATTTAATTTAATGGATAAGCTATTTAAAAAAATTATTGATGAAGGTTTCTCTCCAAATAAAATNATTTTACTTGGATTTTCCATGGGAGCNAGTCTTTCGTTGCGCTATGGGTTAAGATTAGGTTTTTCACTTAAAGGGATAATTCCTATAGCGGGATACATACGATATACAGACGAATTNTTAAATACTTCTTCCATTGAAAGCAAACAGACTCCAATATTAATGATTCATGGAAAAAAAGATTCCNTTGTAGATTATCATAATAGTATTAATCTTGATAATTTATTTAAAAGTAATGGGTTTACATCTCACCTAGAAATTGTTGACAGCGGTCATATAATTAGTATCCCTACTTCCAAGTTTGTTAAAAAGTTTATAAAAACTGGAAGTATCCCTAATATGGAATTAGCATTATAAAGGATTAAAATGAAACATACAGAAATACACCCTTTCCTAGATGAGGAAAAACAAGTAAAAGCAAAAACCTATGAAAATGAAAAAAGGAAAATAGGTATTGTTGGTTCATTATTATCACTCGTTTTTATTTTATTATTTTATTTTAGTGGACTAAGTGACTACTTAGCAAATATTAATCTTTCATTTATATATGTATTTCTCATTTACGTAACCATATTTCATGTACTATCAACTATCATTGGTTTACCACTAGGATATTATTCAAGTTATGTTCATGAACATAAATGGGGTTTTTCAAATTATACTAANAAGACATGGCTCCTTGATCAATTAAAATCATTTGCAGTTAGTTTAATATTATTACCTATCTTACTGGGACTTTTTTTCTGGGTGTTATGGAAATTTCCTGATACATGGTGGCTAGTTGCAGCTACGGTTACTACACTTGTTTCTATTGTATTTGTAACATTATTCCCTGTAGTTATTCTTCCAATATTTAATAAATATGATCCGATAGAGGATGAAAAGCTAACGAATCAATTATCCGATATACTACATAAAGCTGGTTTAAAACCCAGTGGTTTTTTCCGACAAGATATGAGTCGTCAAACAAAAAAAGANAATGCTTTCCTTGCAGGAATGGGTAAAACCAGAAGAGTTGTTATCGCTGATAACTTATTAGAAAATATGAGTTTATCAGAAATTAAATCTGTTATTGCACATGAAGTTGGTCATTATCATTTCTCACATTTACCAAAAAANATCNTGATAGGAACAATTCAGCAGNTAATAATATTTTATCTACTAAATATAATAATGAAAATACTGTATCCGGAGTTCCTTACATCGAATACAAANAATCTTTCTCTATTCCCAATGTTTAGTCTAATTATGAGTCTATTNTCCANTCTGCTTTTTGGTCCATTGAATAATATGATATCTCGTTACTTTGAAAGACAAGCAGATAGAACATCGTTAGAGNTATANCCTGATAAAGATTCATTTCAAAAAGCAATGGCTGGTTTAGCAAATAGAAACCTTTCAAATGCGTATCCAGAATGGTGGGTAAAATTATTATACTACTCACATCCTCCAATTGGAGAACGTCTTTCTTTTGCAGAAAACTATAAGTTGTAAGAACTAAATAGGNCGAATATTGATTGCNTTATCTCCTTTGTGATCATAATCAACATCAAAGGCAACTTGCTGGCCTTCNCGCAATCCAAATTTTTGTAGCTTTGGGCCTATTCCAGAAATNTGAACAAAATAATCATCNCCATCTTCCCCGGTAATAAATCCAAATCCGCGGTCTCGATTGTATTCNTTTACTTTTCCTTGCATCTATAATACTAAGTGAAAGATTTTTTTAANANNTCTATACTTTTGGGGACNCCTNTATTTGCATCTTCTTTTCCTTCAAATTCTAATGATATATANCCCTTATACTCNACCTTATTTAATATTTCAGCTATTCGTGGATAATCTAGATCTAAGGTATACCATTCACCNCCACCATAATATGTTTTTGCTTGAACAAATACTGTCTGAGGTGCAATCTCTTCAAGTTTTTCATATGGNTCTTCTAGAAAATTTCCAGTATCCATTAAGACACCNAGCCAGGGTGAATCTATAGAATTTACAATNCGCAATAAACCTTCTGGTGTTCGAGTCAACCCCCAGTGGTTTTCTAATGCTAGNACTACACCAGCTTGTTCTGCGTGAGGTAAACATTCATTAATAGAATCAATACACCATTTAAAACCATCATNTTCAGTAAAACCAGGAAGAATAGGTTCAACTCCTTTATTCGCCATGAGNTCATCAAANGAATCAATTGTATTCCATCGTCCAGAATTGAGGCGGATATAAGAAATCCCTAAATCGTGAGCTATATCAATACANTTCTTTGTATGATCAATATTTTTATTTCGTTTTTCTTTGTCCGGATCGACAAAATCCTGNTGTATTGATAAACAAATCAGCTCTATATTTTTATCTTGAGCTCTATCTCGTAAAGATCGAATATATTCAGGACTTTCATTATCCATTTGCACATGAAGNACATCCACNCCATCCACNCCAAGATTAGAAGCATGATCAATAACTTGCTGTACTGTTACTTTTGGNTCACGAAAGTGCCAATAGGAGTANGTTGCTATTGCAAATTTATAGTTAGAATTCATATTTATTTTCCCACATGTTTGTAAAAAAGAACCAGCAAATGGTGCAAGAAGAGCTGTTGAAATAAATTTTCTACGATCCATAATTATTTTTTATCGGCAAAACGATAATCATTTTCACCAAATATCTCCTTACAATTAATTTCTTCGCTATCTTCACGTTTATAGCANTTTTCAGAAATTAATTCACCATTATTAAACTTNACTTCACTCATTATATTGCCTTCTTCACCTGGNTCTCCTCTGTTCATATAATACCAAATCCAAGGACCATNTTTTTTATCATCCTTGTAAATACCTTGAAAAGCAATCTCATCTTTACGGTAATAATCTACCCATTCTCCTACACGTTTCCCATTTGCAAATTCACGTACTCCACTAATTTCACCATCTGGAAAATAGCGAAACCATTTTCCATGTTTTTTTCTATTTTTATAACTGGGTTCTTCCTTTAATTGTCCATTTTCATAGTATTCATATTCAAATGTATCGTATAATTCACCCATTCGCCACTCTTCAAATCTTTGGTAACCTCTTTCATCCCAAAATGCCCATAGCAAATGTTTTTTACCATATTCATAATAACCTTCAACCATTGGATTCTCATCAATATACCATTCTTTATAATCACCATGTTTTAAATTGTTCTCATAATTAGTCTCTGTAGATACTTCAAAAGTAGAATCAAAATGTACATACCAAGTACCGGTCTTCTTCCCGCCATCATATGCTGATATTGTTGAGTCTTTCCCTTCTTCAAAATACGTATACCACTTNTGATCACGTTTTCCATTTTCTAAAAATNCAGCGTCAGCTTTGGTTTGGTCATTTTCATAATATTCATAAACAAAACCATCAATAATGGAATCTGCATCGTATACTTCATATTTTATTACAGAATCATTTCTCGCATAAGTCCATAACGCAGACATTAGATCATATTCATAATATCCTCTTTGAACTAATTCTTTTTTAATCGTCCATTCTTCATATAAACCATATTTTTTNCCCATTGAATATGTAGTTAGGTACTGTATGCGCTCATTATCAAATAACTGCCTCCATTCCCCATCACGAAAATATTCTGTAAAGGATGGTTCTTCCATGGGATTTCCATTATCATAGTATTTAAAAAAATATTTTAATTTTGCCACACCCATATCATAATACTCATATGATTCCTGTCTTTTTAAATCTGGATCAAATGTTATCCAGACACCATGTTTGAGGTCATTCGAGTATTCCCCTTCTTTAATAATTCTACCTTCTTCATCCCAAAGTGAGTACATACCATTTGCTTTCCCACTAAAATAACTTAATCGTTCTTTCTTTTTACCGCTAGGATACCACGTTAACCAGTCGCCAGTCTTTAACCCCATATCATATTCTCCCTTGGTTTCTTTTCTACCTAAACTATCGTAGGACATAAAGCCACCATTTAACTTTCCTGCAGTATAAGAGGTTTTCACTTTTACTTCGCCATTTAAATACCATTCCTTTGAAGCCCCATCAAGTAAATCATTTGCATATGACTGCTTCAGTAATATTTGTCCTGACTCTGTATAATCAGCATATTTCCCTTCTAACTTATCATCTTTATATGTCCTTATATACTTCGTTTGACCACTTTCATAATAACCAGTGAATTTTCCATTTTTCTGTCCTTCTTTATATGAAATCTTTTCTATCAATTGTCCATTTGGATAGTGTAAATCCGCATATTCTGAAATAAGAGAATCTTGATCCCAATATTGATAATATGTATCTCCATTCTCTTCATAGGTTATCCATTCCTCATTCTTTTTTCCCATTTCATATCGTTCTATCTTTTTTGTTGTACCGTCTTCTTTAATAAATTTCCACACTCCCATAGGCTTATCTTCTTCATAACGTTTTACATATTCCACTTTACCTGAAGGATAATAACCAGTGAATTTCCCATCCTTTAAACCCTTTTTGTACGATATTTTTTCTATTAATTGTCCATTAGAATAATGTAAGTCTGCATACTCTGAAATAAGAGAATCTTGATCCCAATATTGATAATACGTATCCCCCTTTTCATCTATACGGAACCATTCTTCAACCTTCTTTCCNTCTGCATAGATTTGTACTTCNTTCTTATCGCCTCCTGCAGTATAAAACTGCCACTTTCCATCTGGTTTATCATCTGTATATTTTTTCTTATACTTCGTTGCGCCACTTTCATAATAACCAGTGAATTTCCCATCCTTTAAACCNTCTTTGTACGATATTTTTTCTATCAATTGTCCATTTGGATAATGTAAATCCGCATATTCTGAAATTAATGAGTCCATATCCCAAAACTGATAATATACATCTTCATTTTGTTCGACTCGGTACCACTCATCGTTGCGTTTACCTTCAACATAAATCTCTTCTGCATTCGTTTTCCCAGCCATTGTGTAATATTGCCATTTTCCAGCTGGTAAATCATCCTCATAACGTTTTACGTATTTCTTCGCACCATTTTGATAATAACCTGTAAATTTTCCTTCCTTCAAACCTTCTTTATACGAAATTTTTTCTTTCAACTGTCCATTAGGATAATACAAGTCTGCATATTCTGAAATTAATGAGTCCATATCCCAAAACTGATAATGTACATCGTTCCCATCAGCCTTTTTATACCACTCCCCATTTCGTTTATCATTTTCATATAATTCTAAAATATGTATATCACCTAATTCTGTATAGTATTGCCACTTTCCCTGTTTTTTTCCATCTTCAAATCTTTTAACATGTTTCGTCTCCCCATCTTTGAAATAACCTATCCATTTTCCATGTGGAAGACTATCCTTATAAGCATATTTTTCCATCAACTGAAAATTAGGATAGTAGTGTTCCGTATATCGAACTATAAATTTATCTTCCCTATATTCTTCATAATGAATATCTCTTGTTTCCAAATCTTTTGTATACCATAGCCCATCTTTCAAATCATCATTATATATCTCAACTCGCACAAGAACTACATCATCATTATAAAAATTCCATTCACCATCTTTTAATCCATCTTTATACATTTTTTCCGAATCTTTTTTCCCAGTAGAATCATAATCAATGCTTACCCCATGAAGATTGTCATTTTTGTATGTATACTCAAGTTTTAACGTGTTATCTAAATACCATTCCTTCCATATACCGTGTAATAAATCTTTTTTATACATTTTTTCAATAATTTTCTGAGCACTCGCAGAATCAAAAATAGCATAGGATCCATCTAATAAATCTTTTTTATAATGGTATATCTCTCTTGGTGATTCATCAACAAACCACTCTATCCATTCTCCTTCTTTTAAGCCTTTTTCATAATAATGGCTAAATTTCTTATTCGCATCTGAAGGAATTACAACTTTCTTAAAACCAAATAGGCCATCATAAAATATGCTATCAATCTGACTCCCCTGTACTACATATAGTTCTTCTTTTGGTCCTTCATCGGCAAACTTATATACTTCAGAAAAATTCTTAAAAATATCTATTTCTTGTTTAGTTAGTCGGCCAGCAATCTTATTAATGGCCATTTTTGTTGTATCAATTTGAAACGGGTGAAATGCTAAATAAGTGACAGAAAGTGTGTCTCCGTTGTTTTCAATACCTTCCGATATTTGACGATTATATCTGTCTTTACCTATAAAAGGTTTTTTCTTACCAAATAATCCTTCGGGAATAATGATAAGTACCAATAATAAAAATACTACCATCCTATATATAAAATAGCCCTGTTGAGTAATATTTAAATATTTTGAATTCATTTTTGAATCATTCAATTTATCTTATGACATTGAAATTACAATCTTATATGAAAAAAAATTATGTTCTTAATTTTTTATCAATAATTATGAAATAGTTCTGCACTTTCAATAATCTTATGTACAACCAAAGGTCCTAGCGTTGGTCCATAAAAACTAACACTCGTCTCATACCCGCCTTTTTCATATTCTTCCTCTGATAGCATATAACTAATCCATTCATTGGCTAGACCACCAATAGTCACAAATTCTATTTCTATTTTTTCATGAACTTTATCCTTAATCACAATGCCTAATTCAGCTGTCATTTCTCCAGGAACTCCAACAATCAATAAATCTCCAATATTAAAAAAAGTACTTGATGTGCTATCTGGAAATAATAGATTGATTATATAATCAGCTTGATCGCTATTAATTCCATATTCCTTACCGCCTGTCATCATGAACGTAGGGTGCCAACTACGTGGAGGTAACACTATATCAAACTGATAGTAATCAAAATTGAATACGGGTTTTGTTTGAATATTTTGAACTAAATCCCATGACAAATAACCTAAATCTACACCATACGTTTTGGCTTGCTCCCAATTTTTTGCACCCTCTAAGCGTGGAGTAGGGCTTTGGTCTCCTTCCGCTCCATTATAATAGAATACCGTTGTATTGTATTCAGATAAATCTTCTATAGTCCGTTGTAGACTCCCAGGCCATCCACCAGAAAATTCCATATCTTCTGGTCCCATAAATGTTGGATGAGCAGTCCAATTAATCAATATTGCTAATGGTGATTGATCCATTCGATCGATTCTTGTTATGGTAAGATCATTATCAACTATACTATTGCCTTTTCTCCGATTTCTATTCCAACCATCAAGTTTTTGTCTGACTGTCCCAATGGTGACTGGCTGCAAGTCTTGCTGTGCTTCTAAAATTACATTTTTAATGTTCTCAATCGTTAACATAAGTACATCATTATTAAAAATACCAATCTGTGGAATATTGAAGTTATTATTCATATGCAAAGACATCATTTCAATGCTGGTATGTGAATGGCTTGGTAATAGCAATATATTATTATCACTCCAACCATATTCTTGTAATGACTCCACAAGTTGCGATTTGAAATAAGGTGGAAATGATTGCATATCTGCAGTTACAATTGCAAAACGTTTATCCTGATCCTTAAATACAATTGCCTTGGCATAAATATAATCATGAACTCCTATAGCTGGTTGACTCATTCGATCACCATATCCTCCAAGGATCGGATTTAAATCCAGGGGTGGAGTAATATTAATTACGGAAACTCCAGCATGGATAAGTTGTTTTTTTTCATCACACCCAAAAAAAGATAGAATGAAGAAAGCTAGAAATACCCTTATTATATAATTTTTTATAATACCTATAATCTTACCAGGGAGTAAAGCCCATTTGTTTTTTACCCAGATCGGATAAATCATCCATTGTAGCCCTATTCAGATAATTTACTTCATAATTTTCATTGGCGAAATC
>NZXC01000029.1 GCA_002701785.1 Fidelibacterota bacterium | reverse complement strand
TGTTCCACCAAACAAAGCCACTTTCATAATTATTTCTCCATTATTGAATCGGAAGTATATGATTTGTAATCGTTATTTTCAAAAAGTTTATCAATTACTTTTTTGCGATGCTTGAAGATATTTTCTAAATCTTTTTTTATCCAAAAATAATTTAATATTCGACCGAAAATACCTATAGGTATAGAATAAACCACCTTATCTCTAATCTCTACACCATCTTCAACTTCTTGAAAAGTATGCGTATGATGCCACATAGTATATGGACCTTTAATTTGTTGATCTACGAACATATGAGGAGGGTTAAAGTCTGTTATTAATGTTCTCCAATGAATTGGAATTTTTATTAAATAAATCTTATAATCAATTATACAACCAGTTCCCATTTTGATTGGCGTCGGGGTTAGAAGTTTGAATCCTAATTTTTGAGGTGTAATTATAGACAAATTTTCAGGTTTAGAAAAAAAATTAAAGACATCTTCAATAGGTTTTTCTATAAGCTGAATTGAATCTAAAGTATACAATTTCATAATAATAATCTAATAATATAGGAAGTAATAAGTCAATAAAAATGAGCGTTATGAGCGTTATTGATTTATATGTATATAATTTTCTATTTTAAACTTCCTTTTGCACCCATTAAAATTCATATATCGAATTTTACCGAAAACTGGGCGTTCAAACCATGGTCGATCATGAACGCCTCCGATACTCCAGGCTATTCCTGTATAGCCATTTGGGTCACGACCATCTAAAGAATATTTGTCATTTAAATCTATTGCAATCTGTAGTGCTGATTCGGGGTTATTGCTCCACTCTAAAATTTTTTTTGCCCAATACATACGCATATAGCTATGCATTTTTCCCTTAGTTTTCATTTCATTTTGAGCAGCATTCCATAGCTTATCATGAGTTGCGGAATTTTCAAATTCATCTTTATTATATATATATTCTCTAGAATCATTTCGATGTTTGTTTAATGATTGTTTTGCCCATTCAGGGAAACCGTCATAAGTATCATATTGCTCATTGTAATAACAATAATTATCTGATAATTCTCTTCTAATTGTACATTGTTCCAAGAAACTATCTGCATTATCAAATTGTTCTAATTCAAGTGCAATACGTTGCGCTGATATTTGACCAAAATGAAGATATGGGCTAAGATTTGATAATTGTTGAAAATTTGGATTATTTCTTTTCTCATCATAATCAACAAGTTTATTATCAATAAATGTTTGTAAAGTGTCTATAGCTGCTGACTCTCCAGGAATAATCCAATCTAATTCCTTAATTGTATAATCAATTTTTAGCCCATTATATATATTATCAAATTCTATTTTTTCTGGTTGATCTTTTATTGCGAATGGATGCTTACCGAGCGTTGGATATTCGATTAAGAAATTATTTAATTTAGATAATATTTTTGGTCGAATTGTATATGCTGCATATTCTTGTTTATCACTAGCCTTCCAAACAGGAATTATATTATGCGCATCTACTTGATAAAAGGGAATGCTAGTTTTTAAAAGCACTTTATTTAACCTTCTTTTATAAATATTTAATGGAGAAAAATCAGTGAAAACTGCACCAACATTAAATTTATTTATTAATTCAGGAATCTTTATTTCCGCCTTTCCCTGAACTATAAATAATGGAATATTATATGATTGTAATATTTGTAATGTTTCTTTGAGACCATTGAATAGAAATTTATACTGACGAATATTTGCATTCGAAAATTTTCCAATATATTGGAAGCAGACGATTAATGGTATTTTATGTTTGATTGCATGTTTTTGTGCTGCAATAAGAGCCCAATTATCTTTAGCCCTTTTATCTCTTACCATCCAATAGAGGACAGAATTTCCTTTTGTTAATCCTTTCCTTAATTCAAGGGTACGACTTGCAAGGGTTGACATAAATAATAAATTTATCTTAGGTATTAAATTAGACTAATGAGGAAAGTTCGTTGTAGCTTTTAAATGATTTTACTATATCTTTAGGTATTTTTTTAAGGTGTTTTAAACCTTCTCCACCAAAAATGATTTGCAAACCCGTGTTTTGAGCAATCATGATTATTTCACTTATTTGATTTCCAGTCTTTTTTAAATTATTTAATGCTGTGGCGCGACAGCATTGACGATCACATAAATAGAAAATCACTAGATCTATTCTTTCTTTTTTTAGAATACTTTTTAAACTACCAAGTTCTGCATGAGATCCTGTATTAAACACATTATATCCATAATCTCTTAAAACTACTTCTGACATTGCTATACCTAAGTCAGGTAAATCATCTTCAAAATTAATGCATAATGCTGACTTACCATTAAAAGATCCATTTGGCTTATCTTGACTTAAAGATTCGACTCCACGTGTGATCAGTTTCCTTGAAATATATTCTTCAACATGTGAAATTGATTTTTTTTGCAACTGTTTTTCTACAATATCAGATGCCGGATCAATTATTTTATCAAAAATATCAGACACATTATATCCCGACATATATGCACTACGAATTATAGTATTAACAGAAAGATCATCGGATGAAATACTTGTTTTTGCAAGTCTGTGAGCAAGATTATCATATTCATCCTTTTTAATAAAATTATATATTTCCTTGTGTTCAACAGTATCCAAAACTGCTCCAAGATTTTTACCTGATTGTCTATTTTTTTTGTAATAATTGCGAATATGTTGCATAGTGAACTTTCTATGTCCCCCAACAGTTTTTTTGCATTCAAGAGTTCCATTTTCTGTCCAACGTTTTAATGTGGAGATATTAATTCCTAAAATATTAGCAACTTCTTTTGAATTAAGATATCTCACATAGAAAGGTTACAAAAAATAGCAATAAAAATGAAACAATAGTTGAGCGTTATGAGCATATTCTATATAAGTAAATAATTAGTTAAATTGTAGGTTGATATTATTATAATTTATTTTCTGTTCATTACTTTTCTTATCATACATTGAGAACAGCATTTTCATATCTAGTTCATTATATCAGCAATTAGTTCATCGCTCATCGGATTTACTCCACTTCTGTAATATTTCATAAGATTACCTTTTTCATCAATCAGGTATTTACAGAAATTCCAAGAAGGCTTTGATGAATTCCATCCATTTGCTGTTTTATCAGTCAACCATTTATATACAGGGTGGATATTTTCTCCTTTAATCTGAATCTTTTCAGCGATCGTAAAAGTGACTCCATAATTTATTCTACAAAAGTTTTCAATTTCTGAGGCAATTCCAGGTTCTTGTGAGCCAAAATCATTACATGGGAATCCCAATATTTCAACTTTATCTCCATGGATATCATAAAGCATCTGAAGGTCTTTGTACTGATTTGTATATCCACAGTTAGAGGCAACATTTACTATTAAAAGCTTTTTACCACGAAACTGACTCAAACTTATTTCTTTATTATTTAATAATTTGATTCTTTGATCATAAAACGAAGTGATTGATGTAGTGTTTTCCTCTGCGTTAATACTTGAATTATTATAGGCCCATAGAAAAACCATAAAAAATGGTACTGTAAGTATAATTTTCATTAACATATTTTTTCCTTTACAATTTTATTTTATTTTTGATATTCCACCATCAATGTGAAACACATTGCCAGTTATCCAGTTATTTTCTTCATCTAGAAGTAACCCAATCATATTAATTATATCCCGAGGAGTCCCAATTCTTCCAAGAGGATGCATTTTTTTACTAGCTTTTAAGGCTAGTGCATTTGAAGTAATTCCAGCGGCAAGCGGTGTGTCAATTAAACTAGGAGCAATTACATTAAATCGTAGATTTTTCTTGGAATATGTAGCCGCAGCAGAACGAGCTAAGCCTTCAATTCCAGCTTTTGCAGCTGCAATTGCTTCGTGATTATTTAATCCCACTGAGGCAGCTGCACTAGATATAAGGACAACAGATGAATTTTCTAATATTAGACCGGCTGAACGTACTACGCTAAAAGAAGTCTTTAAGTTTTGATCTATGGTATGCTCAAATTCATTATTTGAAGTCCTATGAGCAGGTTTTAATATGATGCTTCCAGCAAGATTCACCACGCCATGAATGTTTCCTAATTTTTCAACTCCGTAATTAAATAAATTGGCAACAGAGTCAAAATCCGTAGCTTCAACTGACGAAATATGGGTTAAGGATTGCACAAGCGATTGTTTGCTAATAGGGTTATTGTGTTGTGCAAGGAGGACTGAATGACCTTTACCCTGAAGATATTCCGTCAGTTGAGAACCAATTCCACCACTTGCACCTATTATAATGTAATTAGACATTATTAGGCTCCTTTACAAGTGTATGAAATATTTTTCCATCATCAAATGAAACTCCTGATACGGGTATCCACCCTCTGTTGATCATGTCACCAGCAACTTTTACGGAATTTTCTATAAATTCGATGGGAGTTGATATAATACAGTATTTTTCTTTTAAATATATTTTTGATTTATTATCATTAAATTTCATTGACTTTTCTCCTTCTTCAGATTGAAACTATTTTCAACGAGTTCTATTACATTGCCAAAATCATCTTCTTTATAAATGTAGTTAATCCCATCACGATGAGTGCATGGTTTTCCATATTCAAATATATTACTCACCTTGAATGCAATATGTGGAGGATGTTCATTTGGATTAACCAAAGCAATATTTATGTTATCAAATTTTAATAATGCCCATGTTTTATCTTTGAAAATAGTTTCGCAGGAAAAATTGCTTAAATACCAATTTATAGTGGATTTGATATTTGTTGTTTGTATTGCTATATGATCTACTAGTGAAAGTTTTTTCATAATAAGTATGTTTTCCTTTAATAATCGGTTTATAAAACTGCTTTTTCTGAACATTCAGGACATACTTCGTTTTTTTTCCCATACCTAGGTATTTCATGGTAATATTCAATCAAAATTTTATTTCGCCAATGAACTTTTTCCCATACAACGTTGCAAGCTGGGCAAACAATTAAATATTTATCAGTTATTTTTCCTTCTTTGGAGTTATAAGAAGATTTACTGTTTACTTTTTTATTTTCTTTATTTTTTCCAAGTGCTAATGATTCTAAAATAGTCATGATATTCTCCTTTATAGTATGAGCGTTATGAGCGATATTAAGAAGAATATATATTAATTACAAAATAAATTAATTGTAATCTTTTATATTATTGATCTAATAATCCATTTTGATAGTCAGAAAATGCCTGTAAGACTTCTTGTTTTGTGTTCATTACAAATGGTCCTCCTCGTGCCACAGGCTCATTGAGAGGCTTTCCTCCAATTATGATAAATTTTGCACCATCATTTACTGTATGTAATTCTAAATCTCCTATACTATTCATCACCGCTAAATCTTTTTTTAAAACTTTACTATCAATCATAATATTTCCTTCATAGACATATATGAAAACATTCCATCCATCAATCAAGGACTTATTAAAATTTGTATTCTTTTTTAAGTTTACATCATGATAAAACATGCCAGTATGAGGATTTCCAGGACCTTTAATATTATTATATTTTCCTGCAATAATCTTTATTGTCCCCCCAGGAATATCTATTTGTGGTATTCGATCTTGGGGTATATCATAATAGCTTGGCCTAATCATTTTCAATTCCTTAGGAAGATTAAGCCATAGTTGGAATCCTCGCACTAACCCATCCGTCTGTTCAGGCATTTCACTATGTATAACCCCTCTTCCAGCAGTCATCCATTGAACAGAACCATCAGAAAGAATTCCTTCATTACCGGCTGAGTCTTTATGACGAAATTTGCCATTAATCATGTAGGTTATGGTTTCAAATCCTCTATGTGGGTGCGGTGGAAATCCTGATATATAATCTTTTGGATTTTCGCTTCCAAATTCATCTAATAGTAAAAATGGATCTAACATATTTAGATCTGGACTTCCAATAATTCGTGTAAGATTGACTCCTGCGCCATCTGAAGTTTCTACTCCTTGGATAATTTTCTCTATTTTCCGAACTTTCATTCAATAGGAGCCATTATCTCATTTCTTCGAAAAGGAGGAAGAGCCCAAGGCGAATTATATTGGGCAACCATAAAATTTCCGGTAATAGTATATCTATTTTCTATTAATATTTTTTCTAGTTTTTTCTGGTACTTGATTACTTTTTCTTCTGTTGCCCATCCTCCAAAACGTAAAACTGCCATCTTTCCAAGATTCTTTTCTTTTATGATTATATTATCATAATTGGGCTCTGGTAGGTTAGATAATGAATTTTTCTTAGGCATCACAAATGCCACATCGTAAATACCATCATTATTTACAGGGCTACTTGAAATTACTGGGGCTGTCATTGCGATTTCTATATTTTGATCATTTCCACCAAATATATAATTAGCTATGCGTCTAAAACCGGTGTAAGTAGACTCACGATAATTACTATTAATATTAGTCATGGCAATAATCATGGGTTCATACAAACGTATTTCAAATTGTCCATGTTTTTCTAAAAGTTGGTATTCTGGTGTCTCTATTTGTGAAGCCATAATAGTTCCTATTGTTATAAATATAGTAAATAATATTTTCAATTTAATTCAATGTCATTTTTATTAGTTGTTTTGTATTCCCAATGAATTCAGTTGCACATAAATTAGAATAATCATCAAATATTTTTGAATCATTATGATATAATTGACAACGTATTTTACCATCAAGATTCTCTATTACTTTTGGTATCATATCATTTTTATCTGGGGCAAAAAGCAATCCATCCTTTTTACCTCTCTCAATTGTTAAATGTAATGATAAATCTTTTCGTTGTAATAGCCAGTAAAATTTTTTTGAATCAAAATATATATCTTTTATAATAGTATTTCTATAAGTAGTGAACCGATAAAACTTATTGTCAAAATATAAACCCACTATGAATCCAGCAAATTTCATTCTTTTCCATGGAATTGTAGCCAGTGAAGCTGAAATACTTGCATGATTATTTTCGAAATGATTTGCTTGTGCCCAAATCCAATCTTCTGGAAAATTTTTGCCCCAATCTTTTTCTATATAACCGCGACCATCTGAAAAATCATATACCGATTCATTTAATTCTAATTTCCCATTTAATGAATGATCCATACTTAATATTCCATGAAAACATTCCATTGTTGGTATGTATGCATACATACCCATGCATCCTGGCTCAAATAGAGTTACAGGCCATGGCTTAAGATGTTTTGTATTTACTTTCCCTTTTAATTGAAGATTATTTGTACTTATATCAAGTTTCATTTCATTTAGTGAAAAAAAGTTTGGACCAATCTGAAGATTGTATTCTGATTTACTACACTCAAATTCTGTAGCTCCAAATCTTTCAAAAAATACGTTACCATTATTACCCTCAAAAATCATTATAAATGCTGTTTTATTATCTGATATTCCACTATGATAAATACCAGGAATGATTGCTAACGATTTTTTGCTTATGGTTGTTAATTTATGATACCACCCTTCAAAGAATGGCCTTTTATTCTTTCTACCATGATAAGCACTAGGATGACGTATTATCATTTTATTGTTTTTTACTAATTAATTTTTTATCAGAAATAATTATTATACCAAGTAATAATGTGAATCCATAGAATATATCTTCGAATGGTATCGTTCCTAGTCGTATTCCCATATTATGATGATTATTATACCAAACAACCTGATCTATAATAAATGTGCCTGTCAGAATACCATTAATGATGAAAAACGGGATTAATATAAAAAGGTATGATAGAAAAAAAGTTTGTAATAATTCCATTTTTTTTATTGATACCCAATATAAAAGAATAATTGTGCTCAAAAAACAACAAGTCGTATATAGTTTGCCAAAATTAATAATAGTGAGAATTAATAAGGTCAAGATAATTAGATAGAATATTATTTTGGTATTAAAAACTGAAAATTTCCAATCCGGAAAAATCTTTAACATACTGTAATGAATAAACAAAGAAGCATAAGGGATACAAATAAAAAACAACCATTCTTCTATAGGAAGATTAAAAATATGATATCCAATTATATACTTTTCATTGAATCCCCAGACCCCTAATTGTGTAAATATAATATCCCATATAATATATATACTATCCATGATGAATAAGCCAGGAAGAAGTTTTTTCCATGTAGCCCAATACTTAGTCTTATGATAAAATGAAAAAATTAGAGGTACAGAAATAGCCGAAGTATTTAGTAAAAAGTACAGGTAGGTATTCAAATTTATTTTATTGATTTAATTAATTTTGGTGGCACAAATAACATTCCAAAATATTCACAATCATATTTGCCTAAATTTACATGATGCTTTCTATGTGCAAGAAGGAGCCCTTTTAGATAACTATTTTTAGGTTTTTTAAATAATTTAATTCTGCGGTGAATGAATATATCATGAACTAGCATATAAGCAATTCCGTATAGAAGGATTCCTAATCCAACAAACACTAACCATTTTGGAGATAAAAAGCTTCCTACGAAGAAACATGATATGCTTGGTATTGCGAAGATTAACGCGAAGGAATCATTTTTTTGGTACCATTTTCCGGTTAAAACATGATGGTCTTCATGTAATATCCATAGAGGACCGTGCATTAAAAACTTGTGAGTTGCCCACGCAATAAATTCCATAGCCATAAAAGATGTGATAGTTATTAAAATAGCGTTTAACATTTAATTAAATAAACTGTCCAGTTTTTTCTCTTAAATATGTTATTGGAATTAAAGATAATTTACTAAAGTTATTTATCCGTAGTCGATTTTCCGTTATCTCTTTCGCATCAGTTTTTTTTAATTTATTAAATAAAACACGAAAATAGCGATAAGCGAGGTAAACACCCAAACGAGAATTATTTGGTAATCTTTTTATTCCTTTAATCCCCTCATCAAAATCATTTTCAATTTGTTCCTCAATCATGATTTTTGAAACATTATCTAAAACATTATTTTTATTCAATTCAGGAAAATATAATCTTCCTTTCCCTTCGTAATCATCTTTAAAATCACGAAGAAAATTCACTTTTTGAAATGCAGAACCTAGTTTTTGTGCAGAATATGTTAATTCTTTAATTCTTTGATTATCACCTTTACAAAAAACGTTAATACACATTAAACCAATTACTTCTGCTGATCCATATATATAATTATTGTAGGAATTCTTGGAATGTTTAACTTGGTAAATATCCATTTTCATACTATTTAGAAATGATTCAATTAAATCTATTGAAATATTGTAGTTATTTACTACCATCTGAAATGAATGAAGAATAGGATTCGAACTATACATTCTTTTTATTGATAAAAGTGTTTCATTTCCAAAATCAATAATTATTTTTTCTTGATCTTGTTCAAAAAATGTATCAACAATTTCATCAGCAAAACGAACAAATCCATAAATACCATAAATACTTTGACGTATATCCCGGCTGAAAAAATTAATTCCTAAAGAGAATGAAGTACTATATCTCTTTGTAGTTACTTCGCTAATTGTCTTAGCGAGATCATCATAAATTTCACGATCAGTCATGTTCTTTACCAATAAGGCTAGCTGCAATCTTACCTGAGATTATTGATGGAGGCATACCTGGACCAGGAACAGTAAGTTGCCCGGTATAATAAAGATTGTGTATCTTTTTATTTTTCATTTTTGGCTTCATAAATGCACTTTGAAATAATGTATTTGCTAATCCATACGCATTACCATTCATAGTATTAAAATCTTTTGTAAAGTCTCGATGTGCATATGATTTTTGAAAAACAATATTATTTCTTATTGAATCACCAATATTATTTTCTATCCTAGAAATAACCATATTAAAAAATTTCTCTCTTATTTTATTATTATCATCCAATCCGTTTGCGGTTGGTATCAAAACGAATAAAGTTTCACCATTCTTTGGGGCAGTACTTGAATCCGTTTTTGAAGTACAGGAAACATAGAATAAAGGATCTGATGGCCAACATAGTTTATCATATATTTCTTGAGCATGTAAATTAAATGATGTATCAAAAAATAATGCATGGTGTGGAATATTTTGTATTTTTTTATTTAGGCCAATATAAAATATTAGACTACTTGGTGAAAATACTCGATTGTCCCAATATTTATTTGAATAATTTCTCACATTATTAGATAATAAATTTTGTTCAATATATTGATAATCACCATTTACAAGTAATATATCGGTTTCAATAACCTCCCCATTACATTGAATTCCTTTAACATTTTTTTCACTATTAGTTAAATGTATCTTATTAACAGGGCATGAAAATTCATATTTAACACCTAAGTCTAAAGAATTTTTATACATTGCCGTTGCAATACTCCTAATTCCTCCATTTGGGTACCATGTACCCAAGCAAATGTCAGCATAGTTCATTAAACTATACATTGAGGGTGTTNTNTNTGGTTTTGCNCCNAATAANAGNCTTGGAAACTCTAGCATTTGAATAAGTTTAGGATGAGAAAAATACTGACGAATATGTTTACTCATTGATTTAAAAATATTCAATTTTCCTAGTTGTGAAATTAAAATTGGATCAATGTATTCCGTAAATGAAAGAGATGGCTTATATATAAAATGTTTCATTGCTACATCATATTTGATTTTTGCATCATCAAGAAAGTTTTGTAGTGATTCTCCACTATTCTTTTCCACAGAATCAAATAATAATTTTAATTCATCAATATTCTCTACTATATCTAAATAATCATTGTTTCCATAATATATACGATATCCTGGATCAAGGCGTTTCAATTCATAATAATCAGATGTGGAATGATCAAAGTCATTAAAATATGATTCAAATATGTCAGGCATCCAATACCAGCTTGGTCCCATGTCAAATGTATACCCATCAGAAGTAAATTGTTGCAATCGACCTCCATATGTTTCGTTTTTTTCATACACTGTTATTTTGTATCCAATCTTAGCAAGATAGCTAGCAGCAGATATTCCAGCTAAACCGGATCCAATTACAGCGACATTTTTAGCATTTTTCATTATTAAATCTTCATTAATTGACGGGCAATTTATAAATCAAATGATCACAATCTTTAAACATTAATTACTAAAATAATTAAATATATAAAACTATACTTTCAGTTCCTTTATATCACGATAAAGTTCAAGAGATTGAGGATTCGCAAGGGCATCTTTATTTTTAACCTTTTCACCTTTAATAATCTTCTTTACAGCTATTTCTACTTTTTTACCACTAATTGTATATGGGATGTCATCTATCATCAGGATTTTTGCAGGTACATGCCTTGGAGAACAAGATTTTTTTATTGTCGATTTTATCTTATTAATTAATTCATCACTTAGTGTTTTATTTGGCGCTAGTTTAATAAATAATATGATCCGTTCATCTTCACCCCATTCTTGACCCACCACCAANCTATCAGATACTTCACTAAAATTATCAACTACACGATAAATTTCTGCAGTACCTATTCGGACACCGCCAGGGTTCAATGTGGCGTCACTCCGTCCATAAATAATAATTCCACCATGATTATTAATTAATATATAATCACCATGATGCCAAATTTCAGGGTAAGTGGAAAAATATGCTTGATAATATTTTTNACCNTTCTCATCATTCCAAAAGTAAANCGGCATGGATGGNAACGCAATTTTGCAAACTAATTCACCTTTTTGATTAAAATGAAATTTTCCATTTATATCATAAGATTCTACAGCCATTCCAAGACCTCTACATTGAATCTCTCCACGATAAACAGGNAGCATCGGATTCCCAAGAGCAAAGCAAGATATTAAATCTGTACCACCTGAAATAGAAGATAGCATTACATCATTTTTCACATCATTATAAATATAATCATAGTTCTCTTCNACCAAAGGGGAACCCGTNGATAGTATAGCTCTCATTTTATTTAGATTTTGATTCTGTATAGGTTTGACTTCTGCTTCCTGACATGCAGCAATAAATTTTGCACTTGTTCCAAAAACAGTAATATTGAGATCTTCTGCAAGTTTCCATAAACTACTANAATTCGGATAAAATGGAGATCCATCGTATAGTACAATTGTTGATCCTACCGCCAGTGATGATACAAGCCAATTCCACATCATCCATCCACAGGTAGTAAAATAAAATATGGAGTCTTTTCTATCTAAATCGACATGNAGCATGAGCTCTTTCAAATGTTGAATTAATGTACCTCCGGCACTATGAACAATGGATTTTGGTAATCCAGTGGTGCCAGATGAATACATAATATATAGTGGGTGGTCAAAGGGTAACTGTTCNAAGACTAAGGAATCAAAATCTTTTCGATCAATAAAATCATCATAATAGCACGTTTCTTTTTTGATTGATGTTNTTGATATATCATCAATAAAGGGAACTATGACAACCTGTTCTATACTGGAAAGATCATCTAATATGCCNTTTAATTTATTAGTCAAATCAAAAACTTTTCCATTATAGTGATATCCATTTGNGCTAATTAATAATTTAGGTTTTATTTGTTTGAATCGATCCAATACTCCTTTAATNCCAAAATCAGGTGAGCAAGAACTCCAAATTGCACCAATGGATGCTGTTGCAAGCATAGCTATTATGGTTTCAGGAATATTTGGAAGNAANCCNACNACNCGATCTCCTTTTTTTANACCNTTTTTTNTAAATGCGCTGGCTAATANTTCAACTTCCTGATANAATTCNTTNTATGTTAATGANCGNANNGNNNGATTCTCTCCTTTAAANTGAATAGCAATTNGATCATCTTTATATNGNAATAAGTTTTCAGAAAAATTTAATCTTGNNCCNNNNAACCATTTGGCNCCAGGCATTTTNTTAATATCATNAACTACTTCAACNTAGTNTTTAGANTATATAANNTNACTAAAACTCCANATANNNGACCAAAAATCANCAGCGTNATTGATAGACCATTCATATAACTCATCNTAAGAAACNAAANTTGTTCCTTTCNNNTTATTAACATANTNAATAAACTGATGCATATTAGTTGATCTAACAGATNGCGGTTTCCAGAGTATTTTTGACATCTTTTGTAAGAAATAGTTGCTAATAAATTATCGAAAACCCTTGGATAGAAAAAAAGAATAATAAATAAGAATTAATGCAACAAATTNTTTCATATTTGTTGATAAATTTGTGTTATTCATTAAACCGAGAAAATAATTTTTGAAAGTAGCAATTCTAACTTCCGGTGGCTTAGCGCCATGTTTATCTGCATCTATTGGTGCATTATTAGATAATTATTCAAAAGAAATGCCACAAGCTGAACTGTATGGTTATTTATTTGGATATCAAGGGCTTTTAAAAGGGGATTTGTTTCAGTTTCCTTCGACAAATGATATTGATGTTAATCAGTTGTTTGATTTTGGTGGTAGTTTATTAGGTAATAGTAGAGTCAAGCTTACAAATACAGATGATTGTGTACGCAGAGGGTTAGTATCTGAAGGTGATCTTCCTTTAGAAATAGCTGCAAAACAATTACAAAAAGATGAGATCAATATTTTACACACGATTGGTGGGGATGATACTAATACAATGGCAGCAGCATTATCTAATTATCTTTCAGAAAATAACTATGACCTTACAGTTATAGGATTGCCAAAGACTGTTGATAATGACATCATTCCAATTAAACAATCATTGGGTGCTGATACTGCGGCTCATCAAGGGTCTATTTTCTTTAAAAATATTGTAAATGAAAATACTTCAAACCCAAAGACTTTCATTATTCATGAAGTAATGGGCCGTCATTGTGGATGGTTGACAGCAGCAACTGCAAGAAAATATCGCTCATCTTTATTGGAAAAAGAATTTAATAGTGAGGTCTTATTAAATAGAGAAAGTTGGGATATTGACGCTGTTTACATACCAGAGATAAAAATTGATTTAAATCATGAAGCTAAGAGATTGCAACATACAATGGAACATAAAGGTAGTGTGAATATTTTTCTTAGTGAAGGATCCTGCCAGGAAGAAATACTAAGCGATATGAAGAGCAATAATAAAGAAATTGAAAAAGATGCATTTGGGCATGTTCGTCTTGATAAGATTAAACCTGGTGAATGGTTTTCTAATCAATTTTCCTTAACTATAGGAGCTGAAAAAACTTTAGTTCAAAAGAGCGGTTATTTTTCACGATCAGCNGCACCAAATAAATTTGATCTGGATTTAATTAAAAAATCTGCATCGTATGCTGTCCAATGTGCATTGAATAATCAATCAGGAGTTGTCGGATTAGATGAAGAAGAGAATGATGTACTTAATATTATTAGTTTTGACAGGATAAAAGGTGGTAAACCATTTGATACTAATAATCCTTGGTTCCAAGAAATGCTACATGATATTGGACAAAGTCATTAATGTCACAATCAGCTAATTTAAAAGATTTAGCTCCTCACTTTTTACGTGCTACAGAACAAGCAGCAATTGCAAGTGGTAAGCTCAGAGGTTGTAACGATAAAAATAAAGTAGATGATGCTGCAGTGAATGCAATGAGACAAGTATTTGATAGTGTTCCTGTTCATGCAAGAGTTGCAATTGGTGAGGGAGAGATGGATAAAGCACCTATGTTATATATTGGTGAAGAAATGGGAATGGGTGTCCATGATCCATCGATGCCAAAAGTTGATATTGCCGTTGATCCATTAGAATGCACAGCACATTGTGCAGAAAATTTACCAAACTCAATTTGTGTTCTATCTGTCGCACCAAGGGGACATTTATTACATGCACCTGAGTGCTATATGGATAAAATTGCAGGATCAGCTGAACTAAAAGGTCATATATCGTTGGATAAGTCAGTTGAAGATAATATAAGATCTATTTCTTCAGTAANAGGGAAAGAATTAAAAGATATAAAAGTGATTNTTCTTAATCGACCAAGAAATAAAGATACAATAAATACTCTAATCGATTTAGGAGTACAGTTAGACCTGATTCAAAATGGAGATATCGTTGGTGCAATGCGCGCAGTTAATGGTGATGCAGATTTATTATTAGGTATTGGNTCGGCTCCTGAAGGNGTNATCTCTTCTGTAGCAGTAAAAGGTTTAAATGGANTATTTCAAGGGAANATGTGGTTTCATGAAAAGAGNTATCAAGAAAAAGTTGAAAAAGTTTTAAAAAATGATGCACATAAAATTTGGGATGAAGATAATTTATGTACCTCAAAGGATGCTATTTTTGTAGCAACAGGGGTTTGTGATGGTTGGATACCCGGTGTTCAGTATAATGATGATTCAGCAAATACATGGAGCAGAATTATTTATGTTGAAACTGGTGAAATGAAAACCATCAAATCAGTTCACAGTTTAAAATAAGAGGAGAATATGGATCATACATCATTAGTAGATATCGCAAATGCAATGGTACAAAAAGGTAAAGGAATCTTAGCTGCAGATGAAAGTACGCCTACATGCAAAAAGAGATTTGATNGTATTAATGTGGAAAGCACAGAAGAAAATCGTAATAAGTATCGTAATATGTTATTTACNGCGGATGGTATAGAGAATTATATCAGTGGNGTTATACTTTTTGATGAAACTCTTCGACAAAGTACTATGGAAGGTGGTGTTCCTTTTCCAGATCATTTAACAAAGTTAGGTGTTCTACCTGGTATTAAAGTTGATAAAGGGGCAAAACAGTTAGCAAACACAGGAGATGAAAAGATTACAGAAGGATTGGATGGTTTACGAGATCGTTTAAAAGAATATTATGAGCTCGGTGCGCGATTTACCAAATGGCGCGCAGTGATTACAATTGGTGAGAATATGCCAACCGCTTACTGTATGTCCGCAAATGCACATGCTTTAGCACGGTATGCTGCTTTATGTCAGGAACAAGGTCTTGTGCCAATTGTGGAGCCAGAAATTTTAATGGATGGAAGTCATAATATCGATGAAAGCTATCAACTTACGACTGAAACACTCTATAATGTTTTCTATGAATTAGTTTCTCAAGGTGTAGAACTCGAAGGAATGGTTTTAAAACCTAATATGGTTTTATCAGGATATGATTGTTCTGAGCAAGCTTCTGTGGAACAGGTTGCTGAAATGACTGTGGACTGTTTTTTAAATACAGTACCTGCAGCAGTACCAGGAATTGCTTTCTTATCTGGTGGACAAAGTGATGAATTAGCTACTGCTCATCTTAATGCGATGAATCAAATCGATAACAAACCTTGGAATCTCACATTTTCATATGGTCGAGCTTTGCAAGCGCCTGCTCTTAAAGCTTGGTCCGGAAAAGACGAAAATGTATCAAGTGCTCAAGATGCGATGATGAAAAGGGCAAAGTTTAATAGCCTTGCTACTAAAGGTGAGTTTTCTGCTGATATGGAAAATTAATAGTAAATAATCAATAGGTGTATTTAGAAACTAATTTTTATACCTAAAANACCAATNGTNTCCCATTTATTATTTTTCAGANTACGTTGTTGCATAAAATATATTGTAGGTTTAAATCTCGTTAAGTTTTTTATCTTGCAACCAATATAAAATCGATTCCTATTGATTTCATTATTAGAAAGATCATAAAACATTTCATCTGCAAGGTATGGAATGACTTTTAAAGATGTCCATCCATTTCCAAGATTTACAGAAACCATATTGCGATTCCGAAATGATGACCCGGACTCCTTAATTCGATATTCTAAACGAGAACGACCCGTAGTAGAAATTAATCCTCGTTTAAATTTTATTGTAACTGATCCATGAGGTCGATGTTCTTGNATCCATCCTGAAGANTTTTCTTCAAATACTTCACGAAAATTTGCATATAATGATATTGATGAATTAAGAGAATATTTTAGTCCAATATCACCATGAAAATAATAGTTATTNTTTCCAAAACCTTCTGATCGGAAGTCATCCTCAAAAGAAATGGATAGTTTATCAGAAAAAGAATGGGAAACTTTTTCTGCATGCCAAAATTGACTTGCAGATAGATTGCATATAATAGTAATTAATATGATTATAATATTCATTTTCAATACAATATGGTTTTTTAGATTAAACCCTATTTAAACAATATGTAAATAAATAATTAAGAAGTGTTTTTGAGTAAGGCCTATTCTTGAAATGGGTGTTTTGATAAGTACGCATTGTAATAATGAATCTCTCCGGTTACTTCCTTTCCAGCCCAAGAGGGAATACTTACATCTTCTTCNTCATGTTCTAATTCAACTTCTGCTAACCATAAACCATTATTATCTCCATGAAATTCATCTACATCCCAAACTTTACCTTTATATGGTATCTTATACCGAGTTTTTTCTATGATTCCACTTTNACATAAATTCTTCATCAAATAATCAGCATCTTTTATAGGTATTTNATATTCATGTTCAGATCTACTTATACCAATTTCATTTGATTTTACAGTAATTGTAGCGTCTGCACCTTTAATCCGTACGCGAACAACATTTTTATCATTGATCGCAAGATAACCTTGTNGATAAGGAATACCTTCAATATCTGTATCCCAATTTTCTAATTTAACTAAAAATTTACGTTCTATTTCTAATGGCATAATTAATATTTAATAAATATATGANTAATGAAGTTAATAGTCCTGGATAGAAAGGCTCAAGACCTAAAGGATATCCACCAGTTATATTTCCCATGATAAACCAAACTATTGCAACAAGTACAGGGTGCACCATTAACTGGATAATATTTTTTGGTAGATTACTTTGATTATGAAAAGTAACTAAAAATGGTATAAGTAATCCCGGAACTATAATTGATCCTGTTACATACCATAATTGNACAACAGATGGAATAGTTATCGCTAAAAGAAGAGCTAAAAATCCCATTACAAATAAACCTTGTTGGACAAAATAAGTTGAANCTTGAACGGTTTTTTCATTATTGATTATTGGGGATGTTTTTATTCTCCACATAATATCTCTTCCAAAAGTAATAGCACTTATAAAACCCAAAGAATCAACCGTTGACATAATTGTAGATAAAATTGCAACCAAGAATAAGCCAAAAAATATTGGTGGGAGTATTTCATTTCCTAATAGGGGAAATGTATATAATGGTGATGATACTTCCATTGCTGCTTTAGCATATAAACCAGTAGTTATNGTTAANATATCAAAAANAAACCAAAACAATATTGATATTAAAACCCCCTTTTTTGCCGTGTTGGGGGATTGGACCGCAGAGCACCGCTGGTAAAAACCAGGATCAACAAATGTCCACATAGCGATAAAAAACCATACCAGTATATATTGTGGTTCCATACCGCCTAATGGATCCAAGTGTATTGGTGGTAGTTTATCTATTAATTGAATAGGCGATCCATACTCTATCCAACAAAAGATTAATAGAATAATGAATCCACTATACATAAGAATAAACTGGAAAATATCTGTGCGAATAATTGATTTAAGACCACCAGACCAAATGTAGCTTAGGCTTATTACNATGGATAGAATTAGAGACCAACTAAATGAGATATCGGTAAACATTTGTAATAAAATGCTAAGACTTAATATATATGGTGCGGGGCTAGCAATAACTAGGATGAATAATGCACTTAAAATTCCTGCAGTATTCCCATAATAATTATGAAAATGATCTGGTATTGAAATGAATTTCTGTAAGGAAATTCTTTTTGCAAGAAAGAAAGCAAATATCAATCCAAATACATAATAAGGCATTGCAAGTATNAACCATGTCTGAATTCCATATAGATAGGTATTTTCTCCAAGACCTAGTATTCCACCGTACCAAGTAGCTACTAAACTAGCTACAAATCCCGGAAGGCTTAATCGTCTACCCATGAGCAAATATTCTTCAGGGGAAGATCTGCTTTTCTTGTTTCGGTTGAACCCTATATATATTAATGTGATAACATATATTCCAATAATTATAGAATCAAAAAAGTGCATAATTATTTAGAATGCGAACGGAAAACCCATATTTTACCAGAGCTATTTATAGTAAAATTGTCACTAANGGATTGATTACTAATTCCCCTTGATGAAATTGGTAATTCTTCATCAGATAAGTTGTATTTCAAACTTTCAGTTGATACATGTTGTATATGCTTTACTGGTAGAATGGATACAAGTTGATTCTTAAATGATGGAAAAATTCTATTTCCTTCATGACATGTAATGGAAAAGTAATCAGTAACATAAGTCAAATTAAGTAAATCACAATATTTTGATAGAAGGTATAGATTGCCGAATGAATGATCTTCTCTTTTTTGAGAAGCGCCCAATACATTTATNGTATTAATCTTATTATCAATGCTCCATTCAAAGGCTTTTTCAAGATCAGTGTTCTCTTGATTGAGATCTTTAATGAATTGCACAGAGAATATTTTTTTTTCAACTAATAATGAATCCATGTCACCTATAATTACGTTTGGATTTATTCCTTTATCGATCAATACATTCGCACTACCATCTGTGCAAATAATTGTTTTGGACTTATGTAGTATCTCTAAGGGAAATGGATGAACAGGAAACTGCCCATTTGCAAGGATAGTATATGGTTTCATTAGTGTAGTGTTTTCCATAATGCGTTTAATTTTAAATGAAATTACTTCAATTGTTATATTGGAAACTTATAAGAAATTGTTTTGTCGTTACAATAATAGGTACTTAATATGTTTTATAGAAAATTATAATCACCCAATCACTTCGCAGTTTAATTTTATATACTCAATATGATCTCTAGATTTAAAAACTTTGCGGTTCAACAATCGATTAACCACCCTAAACGAACCTTAATCATTTCATTATTTACAACTTTGATAATGGCTACGGGACTAAAGCATTTTGTTATTGAAGATGATATGATGAAAATGATTCCAAAAACTGTTAAAACAAGGATAGTATGGGAGGAAGTAAAAGATGAATTTGGTAATACAGAATTAGTTTTTGTTGCTTTTGGAAATGATAGTATTGATTTGTTTAATAGTGAATCCCTTGCTGATTTATGGGATTTTACTACTCAGTTAGAATTATTACCGGAAGTAGAAGATGTTCGAAGTCTAACAAACTTGAATAAAATGGAAAATGATGACGGGTTTTTATTAATTGATGATTTGGTTGCTAGTCGAGATCTTTCTCAACAACAGATTCAAGAAATAAAGGATTATTTAAATAGAAATGATGACATAAGAAAGAGAGTGATTTCCTCAAAAGATAATTATTTTAATGTTGTAGTTATCCCTGATAAGAATATAGCAGATCGTGATGCGGTAGCAAAGATTATTGAAACTGCAGATAGTTTATTAAATAATTATAGTGTTCATTTNGGCGGGCCATCGTATTTAATTGGTGTAGTTGGTGANTTAGTCCGAGATGATGCNTTATTTTTGATCCGCATTGGTTTGNTTTTTATGGTAATTATACTTTTAGNAAGCCTTAGAACCTTTGCTGGAGTGATGATGGTTCTTTTAGTTATTATATTATCATTGGTAGGGATGATGGGCTCAATGGGCTGGATAAGAGGATTGACAGGNTCTGATCGGTTTGTATTCTCAATAATGAATACNTCGATGCCAATTATTTTAATGACCATAGCGAATTCAGATAGCGTTCATTTCCTGACAAAGTTTTTTAAAAAACTTAGGTTAACTGGTGATAAAAAAANAGCCATTGAGCANAGCATTGATTCATTAATGTTGCCTATATTTTTAACAAGCTTAACTACCGCAGTTGCTTTTCTTTCATTGGTATTCGCACCATTAGAATATATGACGGGTTACGGAGTTTCAATTGCAATAGGAATATGTTGGGCATGGATTTTATCAGTTACGTTGCTTCCTTCATTAATTATGTTAAAGGAATGGCCCTTGAATTCAATGGCTGTTATAAAACCAAGTTTTCTTGAAAAACTAGTCAAAAAAATAGGATTTAAAATAGTCAAAATTCCTCGAACAATATTAATAAGTAGTTTGCTTATTGTTTCTATTGGAGTGTATGGAATTAAACTCATTACAACTGAAGTAAATTTGGTTACTTTTTTTTCTAAGGGAAATAAAATACGAAATAGTCTTGAGTTTCTTGATGATAATATGCTTGGTTCAATGGATCTTGAATTTTTGATTAATGGAGATTTAAAAGATCCTGTACTATTAGAGCAAATTAGTCAATTGCAAGATTACATAGAGCAAAATAATCCTTATGTTTCAACAAGTTTTTCTATTGCTGATATAATTAAGCAAATGCACCGAACGGTTATGGATGACAATCCTGATTTTGAGGTTATACCTAAGGATCGGCAAAAAGTAAACAATCTATATACAATGTATTCTATGTCTGGTGACCCTGAAGATTTATCATCATTAGTAGATTACGAATATTCCAAAGCATTAATAACAGCAATACTAAAAAATCATTCAACAAATGAAGGCGTACATTTTGCAAATAAAATTGATAACTATGTCGAACAAAATTTTACTAAATACAAAAATATTACTCCCACAGGACAATATGTCGTATTGAGAGATATGGTAGATTTAGTTACAAAATCTTCTATAATTAGTATTTGTGTTTCAATAGTATTGATCTCATTGATTGCATCGTTCTTTTTTCGACATTATGGTTGGGGATTTCTAGGTATAATACCCTTATCTGCTGCAGTAATACTTAATTTTGGTTTTATGGGTATTTTTGGTGTGCATCTAAATCATGTAACGGCTTTATTATCATCTGTAATTATTGGTGTAGGTGTCGATTTTGCAATACATTATATATCACAGTATCGTCGATTAGCAAATCAAGGACTACCAATTTCAAAACGTACATCAAGTGTCATTGATGAGGTTGGATATCCAATTGTGTTGGATGCATTATCGAATATGGCATTTGGAGCATTATTATTTTCCGAGTTTATTCCATTAATTCATATGGGAGGGCTAATGGTTTTTGCTATGATATCAACATCATTTGGAACATTAACGATATTGGCATGTATGCTTGAATTAATTACACATAAAGACACATGGATTAGTTCATTAATGGGAGATCATTAAAATGAAAAATATTTTTATAATATTTACTTTGATTCTATCAATTATATACGCTCAAAATGGTTTGGAAATAGCAACAATGGTTGATAATANGGNAGTCCCTNAAGATATCATATCANANACAACNATGTTGTTAACAAATAGAAAGGGGAAAACAAGAACATCAACAATCCTTTCAAAGTCATCTAATAATGGTTCCAAACAAATTTTATGGTTTTTAGCTCCATTAGATGATAAGGGTGTTGCTTTTTTAAAGATTGAACATGATAACAAATCTGATGAAATGCGTATGTGGCTACCTGCATTTAAAAAAGTTCGAAGAATATCTTCATCAAAAAAAGGAGATTCATTTATGGGGTCTGATCTTAGCTATGAAGACATGACTAGTAGGTCTTTAGAAGAGAATATATATAAAAGATTAGAAGATGAAACGTTAGATGGAAAAGATTGTTTTGTTTTAGAAGTATTACCAAATGAAGATATAAAATCAACATATTCAAAGCATATTACCTGGATTGATAAAGAATCAATGATTGCAGTTCAAGAAGAATCTTATGATTTAGGTGGTGGGTTACGCAAAAAAAAGAAATTCTTTTTTGAGTCCATTTCCGATTATCATGTCATCAATAAAATATTTGTTGAAGATGTACAAAAAAGCCACACCACTACTTTAACGATGGAAGATATAAGAGTTGACTCAGGATTAGATCATAGTCTTTTTCAGGAAAAAAATTTAAAACGCTTGCCCCGTAATTAACTTATTAAAACAATAATGATTCTAAAACGTTCATTATTTTTTGTGATATGTCCATTTATTCTAGGGCAGCTATCCTTTAATGGTACCATTAAGCCAATGGTCATGTTTAATATTTCAGATCAAGACCAAATGGAGCTTCCATTTAGGTTTGCTCAGTTGCGAATGGGATATACTATGGGAGATTTTGATTTATTAGTTAACTCAGCATTGGAACATAGGTGGGGAGAAAATCAAATCCCAAATTTTAAATTAAGAGAAGCATATGCAACTTGGTTTCCCTCTTGGGGAGAGGTCAAGTTTGGAAAACAGATTCATGCTTGGGGTGTAGCTGATGGGAATAATCCGACAGATAATTTAAATCCATATGATTATTATTATATGTTTTTGCAAGGTGCTGATAGAAAAATAGGTTCTGTATCCGCATCTGTAATTACTTATTGGAATAATTGGCAGTTAGAATGTGTGATTATTCCAAACCACGTTTCAAACAGATTGCCATTTAATGAGCCAGAATTCCCATTCAAAATTCCAATAGAACCAACTGAATATGAAGAAAGAGAAAATTCATTAGAATATGGATTACAGCTTAAGACTATTATAGGAGAAACAGATATAGGAATATCTTATTTTGATGGATATGATCGTTCGTTTAGTCTTCTTGGGATTGATACAGTTAATATTATACCAGTAAGTCCAAAATTTGGTTATCGTTCTACCTCTGTTATTGGATTGAATATGGTAACTTTTATAAAAGATTTTACTATACGTGCGGAATCAGCATTGTTTAGTACTATAAATAATTTTGAAGCTAAATGGTATAATTATTTAGATGCCAAGGCAGATTATTTACAATATGTAATTCAGATTGAATATAGGATGGAAAATTCAAAAACTATAGGAGCTCAGATAATTGGCAATAATGTTCTTAAAGCATCAGGAAATACTTTTGATTTTCCAAGCAAGAGCATGATAATAATAAATACCGACAATTTCATTCCTGGTATGGGTACGCCTTTTGCAATGATTTCAAATAAATCGCTGTTAATTATTGGAAGCAATAGATTCTTTGACGATGATCTTGAACTAAATTATAATCTATTATTTAACTTGGAGAACCCCGGACAATTATTAGGATTTAGTCTTGAGTATCTATTAAGTGATAATTGGTTTATTAATGTATATGCAAGTTATTTTATTGGAAATGATGATCCCATTAATAGATTTGAACAATTAGAAGATTTTTCAAACACACAGTTTCAGTTATCATATACTTTCTAATAAATATTTACTATCTATATTTCCAATTAAATAGTTAAAATAAGTTGTGAAGAAAGCAATTGTACTACTTAGTGGAGGCCTAGATTCAACTACTGTTTTAGCAGCAGCGACAAACAAAGGATTTGATATTATAGCATTATCATTCAATTATGGACAACGACATAATTATGAAATTGAATGTGCAAAAGAAATTGCCACTTCCTATAATATAACAAAGCATCAAATTGCAAATATAGATTTAGGAGCTATTGGTGGTTCTGCATTAACAGATGATATGGATGTTCCCAAAAATCGTGATACAGATGAAATGAATTCAGAAATTCCTATTACTTATGTACCTGCAAGAAATACCATATTCTTATCATATGCGTTAGCACTAGCCGAGGTGGAAAATTCTTTTCATATTTTTATTGGTGTCAATGCGCTTGATTATAGCGGCTACCCTGATTGTAGACCAGAGTATATAGAATCGTTTCAAAAAATGGGAAGATTAGCCACAAAATCTGGCGTAGAAGAGGCGGAACAATTACAAATACATACTCCGTTAATTGATTTAAAAAAATCAGAAATAATTAAGCTAGGGATTGAATTAGGAGTTGATTACTCTAAAACTCACAGTTGTTATGATCCTTTAGGTAAAGATGAACCATGCGGGAAATGTGATGCATGTTTATTGCGAATTAAAGGATTCTTAGATGCAGGAACTTCTGACCCTTTGAATTATCCAGATATTTAATAATGTCATATAAAATAAAAGAAACTTATTTAACGATTCAAGGTGAAGGGGCACATGCTGGACGCGTGGCAATCTTTTGTAGATTTACTGGTTGTAATCTATGGAGCGGGCATGAGAAGGATCGAGAAGATGCAACTTGTAAATTTTGTGACACTGATTTTGTTGGAACAGATGGTGCCGGAGGTGGAACGTTTGAAAATCATCAACAGTTATCACATCATATTCTATCTTTTTGGAATTCCAATGGTAAACCTTTCATTGTTTTTACAGGAGGGGAACCCTTACTCCAATTGGATAAAAAGTTGATTGTATATCTTAAAAGTAAAGAAGCTCAAATTGCTATTGAGACTAATGGTACAATAGATCCTCCTGAAGGAATTGATTGGATTTGCGTGAGTCCAAAAAAGGATACTGAATTATTAATAAAAAAAGGGAATGAATTAAAAATTGTTTACCCACAAGAAGATTTAGATCCAAGCAACTTTTTAGACTTAGATTTCGATGTATTTTCATTACAACCTATGGATGATTCAAATTATAATAATAACCTTAATAAAACATTGGAATACTGTACTGCTAACCCAAATTGGAGATTAAGTCTTCAGATGCACAAGTATTTACAGATTCCATGATCTAGATATGGATATATATAAAAAGTTTTCATTTGATTCTGCTCATTATTTGCCCAATCTGCCAGAAGATCATAAATGTAAGCGCATGCATGGACATACTTTTAATGTAGAAATTCATATATCTGGTCCTATTGATGAAAAAATAGGATGGATAATGGATTTTGGGGATGTAAAAGAAGTCTGTGATCCAGTCATAAATCAGCTTGACCATATTGTATTAAATGAAGTACCAGGACTTGAAAATCCAACAAGTGAAAATTTAGCAGCATGGATATGGAAAAAAGTTTATCCTAAACTACCACAATTGAAAAAAATAATTGTAAGTGAGACTTGCAGCACAGGATGTATTTATAGGGGAGATTAATTCTTTTTTGCATATTTATAATTTATTTACATACATACAATAAATTACAGTACATGAAAAATATATTAATC
>NZXC01000028.1 GCA_002701785.1 Fidelibacterota bacterium | reverse complement strand
GAATAGCCTGCTCTATATATCCTCCTTCAAAAGGAACATACAAATCTTGATCTTCTGTACCTACTGGGGGATCAATGTTTCCTTTAAATATTAGCTGAAATCCAACAGAATCATCAGTGGGATATATAAAGTTAGTAGTATCAACAAGATTACCCATTGGAAAGGTTTTTGATACTAAAGGAAGTTTTATATCAATAAACCACGTGGGAATAACAAAATTACTTGGACTATCAAAATCACATGACGAAAAAACAAAGATAAGCAAACAAACGAAAATCTTACTTATTCGCTTGCGAAAGAGATTCAGTAAACTGCTGAGGTAATCTCGTTCCATTTATACGCGGCTAAAGCCACTAGAAATTCTCTAATTTTTATGAGCTTTACCACAAAAAAAAACCTCTGGTTATAACCAGAGTTATATAACTAATAATTAATACCTATAATGATCAGGCTTATATGGTCCTGATTTTGATACACCAATGTAATCTGCTTGTTCATCAGATAACTCGGTAAGTGTCACACCGAGATGATCAAGGTGTAATCGTGCAACCTCCTCATCTAGCTCCTTAGGAAGCATATATACACCAAGCTCTGGTTTTTCTTTTGCCAAAGCTATTTGAGCTAGCACCTGATTAGTGAAAGAATTTGACATAACAAAGCTTGGATGACCAGTCGCACAACCAAGATTCATTAATCGTCCTTCAGCAAGTAAATATACTGAATGACCATCATTAAAAGTGTATCGGTCTACTTGGGGTTTAATAGTATCTCTTTGAACATTGGATGCTTCGTTCAATCTATCAACTTGTATTTCATTATCAAAATGACCAATATTGCAAACAATTGCTTGATCATTCATTTTTTTCATGTGATCTAAAGTAATTACATCTAGATTTCCAGTAGTAGTAATAAAAATATTTGTTTCTGGAATAGCTTGATCCATTGTAACAACCTCATACCCTTCCATAGCAGCTTGCAGAGCACATATAGGATCAATTTCAGTAACTAGAACTCTTGCACCATATCCTCTCATAGATTGAGCACATCCTTTTCCAACATCACCATAACCACATACCAAAACAGTTTTTCCTGCTACCATAACATCCATTGAACGTTTTAAACCGTCTGCTAAAGATTCTCTGCAACCATAAATATTGTCAAACTTCGATTTTGTAACTGAATCATTTACATTATAAGCAGGAAATAATAATGTTTGATCTTTGGACATTTGTTGTAGACGATGAACCCCAGTAGTTGTTTCTTCAGAAACTCCAATAATATTTTTTGCTACTTTATGCCAATGCATTGGATCTTTATCTAACACCTCACGAAGTAAGTTCTCAATAATCTGCTCTTCTTTTACAGTTGTAGTAATTTCAGGTGTGCTATTATTCTTCGCAAAATATTCTTCTAATTCATATCCTTTATGGATTAATAATGTTGCATCTCCTCCATCATCTACGATAAGATCAGGGCCTTCATTTCCATTAAAAGTCAACGCTTGCAAAGTACACCACCAGTATTCTTCTAAACTTTCCCCTTTCCACGCATAAACGGGTGTTCCAGATTCAGCTATACAAGCAGCCGCATGATCCTGTGTTGAAAAAATATTACAACTTGCCCATCGTACATCAGCACCCAACTCAACTAAAGTTTCAATTAATACTGCTGTTTCAACAGTCATATGGAGAGATCCTGTAAGTTTTTTACCTGACAATGGTTTCTCTGATCCATATTTTTTTCTAGTAGACATAAGCCCTGGCATCTCTTTTTCCGCAATATCTAGCGCTTTACGTCCATCGTTTGCGAGACTCAAATCCGCAACTTTATATTCTACATCTTCAACAATTCTTTTAACATTTGTTAAAGTTTCCATTAAATGTTCCTTTCATTAAAGGCAGACTTTAGTTTATCTACCATATCAACTCTTTCCCATGTAAATAAATCATCTTCTCTACCAAAATGACCATAAGAGGCCGTTTGTCTGTATCGTGGATACTTAAGTTCTAAATGAGAAATTATATCACCAGGTTTTAATGGGAAAATCTCTTTTGCCAGATTTGTTAATTCTTCATCAGATATCTTTCCCGTATTAAAAGATTTAACATAAAAAGAAGTTGGTTCAGCAACGCCAATACTATATGAAAATTGTACTTCACAATTATCTGCTAGATCAGCAGCAACAATATTTTTTGCTATATAACGTGCCATATAAGCAGCTGATCTATCAACTTTTGAAGGATCTTTACCTGAAAAAGCACCTCCACCATGTGGTGCATATCCACCATAAGTATCAACAATAATTTTTCTTCCAGTTAATCCTGTATCCGCATCTGGACCTCCAAAAACGAATCGTCCGGTTCCATTAACTATAAAACCACCTGAGCTCTCTAAACCAGATTTTTCTAGAACAGGTTTTATTACCTTTTCAATTACTTCTTCTTCAACAAANTTGTGTTCCATTTCTTCAGTATCAAACTTATCAAGCATATCATCATGTTGAGTTGCAATAACTATTTTAGAAATAGATGCAGGTTTTCCATTTATATAATCAACAGAAACTTGAGATTTACCATCAGGGCCAAGCCAAGGTAGAGTTCCATCTTTCCTTAATTTTGATAAACGCTCAGTTAGCCTATGAGCCAAATAAATTGGCATAGGCATTAATTCTGGTGTTTCTTTACAAGCATATCCAAACATTAATCCCTGATCACCAGCGCCTTGNTCATGATCTTCTGATTGATCTACNCCTTGTGCNATTTCCGTACTTTGNTCTTGAACCTTTATCATTANATCAACAGATTTATTATCCATNCCTCGATTAATATCTGTGTATCCTATCTCTTCAAGTGTATTCCTTACNATATTTTCAANATCTANAATACCTNTAGAACGNACTTCTCCAGAAACAACTATCAAATTCTTTGTTGCCAATGTTTCACATGCGATNTGAGATTCTNTATCCTCTGATAAAANACTATCAACTATAGCATCCGATATTGCATCACAGACTTTATCNGGATGACCTTCAGTAACTGATTCAGAAGTAAATGTNAAATTACTCAAAANTATACNTTCCTATTTTAATTTGANGGCGAATGTAATAGTAAAANATTNATAATGTTAANCATATAACTAAATATATTTAGGACCAGCATNTCTTACNTTTTCATCATTAATATCATATTGAGAGAAATTNTTTTGAAATTTTTCAATTAATTCTTTAGCTGCAACAAAATAATCTTTNTCATCNTCCCACATATTTTTTGGTATTAACAGATTGGTATCGATATCATCNAGCNTTNTAGGAATNTGAAATCNAAATAAAGGATCCATCTCAAATTTACATGACTGNATAGTTCCATCTAANATTTTATGAATAATNTTTCGAGTCAAAGGNAGTGAAATTCTTGAAGATCCTGAACTAGCATTACATCCAACCCAACCTGTATTAACTAAATANGCAGGAACATTAAATTTGTTCATTTTTTCTTTTAATANCTCAGCATATACTAATGGATGCAATGTTAGAAAAGGNCCACCAAANCATGGAGAAAAGGTAGCNATAGGTTCTNATACACCTCTTTCTGTACCAGCGACTTTTGCNGTATAGCCACTNATAAAATGATACATTGCTTGCTCAGGTGTTAATTTTGAAACTGGAGGTANAACACCATAGGCNTCACAAGCAAGAAAAATAATGTTTTTTGGATGANTAGCAGTACTATTCTTTCCCTGTGATAAAAGAGAATTTTCTATATGTTCAAGGGGATACGATACNCGAGTATTTTGTGTTTTTGAATCATCTGAAAAATCAATTTGACCAGAAGATTCATCATAAACCACATTTTCTAATANAGCGCCTTCACGAATTGCATTATAAATATCAGGTTCATGTTCCGGGTTAAGATTAATTACTTTAGCATAACATCCACCTTCAAAATTAAATATTCCATCATCAGACCAACCATGCTCATCATCTCCAATAAGCGGTCTATNAGGGTCNGTTGATAAAGTTGTCTTTCCNGTACCACTTAGACCAAAAAATATAGCAGAATTACCTCCATTTTTATCCGTATTAGCAGAACAATGCATCGATAANACNCCCTGCTGTGGAAGAAGATANTGTAATACTGAAAAAATACCNTTTTTCATCTCACCACCATATTCTGTACCTCCNATTATTGCNATACGGCGACCAATATGAAACAAAACAAATGTTTTTGAATTTAATCCATGTTTTTGAAAATCTTCATTTTGAATATCAGAAGCATTTATTATTGTAAAATCAGGATCAAANGCTTTTAATTCATCCTGATNAGGCCTAATAAACATATTGTGNGCAAAGTGGGCCTGCCATGCCTTTTTAGCTATAATCCTAACATTTATACGATACGTTTTATCTGCTCCTGCAAATCCATCAAAAATATATGAATTACTCACACCATTATTATAATAATCAATAACTTTATTAAATAAATCATCGAAAATATCTTCATCAACTTTTCTATTTACTGCACCCCACCAAATTTTATCTCTAGAAGTAGGTTCATCCACAAAATATTTATCATTAGGTGAACGACCAGTATAAATTCCAGTATCAACCATTGCTGCTCCACGTAAACCCGTACGTCCTTCCTTATTTTGAACAATATGATTTACTAATTCCTTAACAGGTAGGTTTCGATGGAAATTATCCAATTCTTTTATAGCTATTTTTTGCATATTATAAATTACCCATGTGGATGTGCTTGAGTATAATCTTTTTTTAACTTATCAATAGAAACATGCGTATAAATTTGAGTTGAACTTAAACTGCTATGGCCAAGAAGATCTTTCACTGCTCTAATATCAGCTCCATTATNTAATAAGTGCGTTGCAAATGTATGNCTAAGTAAGTGNGGGCCAACACTCTTTCCATCAGCAACAAGTTTAATATAATTATTCATTCTTCTTTGGATAGTACGTTTTGAAATACGTTTTTCACTACTATTTACAAATAAAGGAGANCTTGCAAAAACAGGTTTAAATGAAAGATTTCGCATTTTCAAATAATTTTCTATGGCACTTTCAGCAGTTTTACCATAAGGGATTATACGTTCTTTGTTTCCCTTACCAATAACTCGAACAAGTTTTTTATCTATATGAAAATCACCAATATTTATATTTACAAGTTCACTTAAACGAACTCCCGTACTATAAAATAACTCTAATACGGCTCTGTCTCGTACTCCAATAAGAGTACCTAGTGGTGGAGATGACATTAGTACATCAATTAAGTTTTTATCAATGAAATTTGGCAACTTTTTTGGTACTTTAGGACTATGGATATGTATTGATACATTGTCTTCTATTAATTCTACTTTTACTAAATACTTAAAAAAAGATTTTATTGTTGCTAATCGACGAGCAACAGTCTTACTTGTATATTNATTTTCATATTCATCTGCCAAAAATCTTCGAATATCATTTCGATTAATTTCNTTAAATTNATTTCTACTTTTTCCTTGGTTTAAAAATAGATTAAAACGTGTTAAATCATTTTTATAAGCTTTGATGGTATGTAATGAAAAATTACGTTCTTTTTCAAGAGTAATTAAAAATGAATCTATAATATCTATAAAAGAATCAGCCATATTTTTCANTTAATATATTAATTGCATCTGAAAAATCATTTGGAAGCGGTGAGATATATTTGANATTGNCCTTTGTTNTTGGATGAATAAACTCAATACTATAAGCATGTANTGCTTGNCGATTAAATATTTTTAAAATACTATTTAATTCCTTTGATACTTCAGGTAAAAATCCTTTAACTCTATTNTCACCACCACCATATTTCTTATCCGATATTATAGGGTGCCCCATAAATGAAGAATGTACTCTAATTTGATGTGTACGTCCAGTCTTTGGTTTAAACTGTACTTTCGAGATATATCTCCATGAATTCTCAACTTTGTAACTCGTAAAGGCGCTGCGTCCCATTGTATCAACCGTAAAGACAGTTGGATCAGATCGTTTTCTTCTTATAGGCCTATCAATATTACCCTCACTTAATTCCCATATTCCCCATGTAAGACTTACATATGTTTTTTTAACNNTNCTTTTTTCAAACTGNTCAGCAATATATTTATGTGCANAATTTGTTTTCGCTATAACCATAATACCNGACGTNTCTTTATCAAGTCGATGAACAATTCCTANNCTAGANGGTCCATTNATATCTGANAATGATGAAGTATAATACATTAAACCATTCAATAACGTATTATNNTTCATTCCTTTNCCAGGNTGCACGACTAGTCCAGCTTGTTTNTCAATTATNANTATATCATCATCTTCATGNATTATTGTGAGTGGAATTTCTTGNGCAACATGATTATTAGTCGATTTATCATCCGNATCTACATAAACCACTATGGATTCATTCCCATTTAATCTGTAACTAGATTTTTCNTTTTCACCATTAANNGTAACCTTTCCATCATTNATTAAATNTTGGATTTTAGATCGAGAAANNTGGTCTAAGTTTTCAGATAAATATTTGTCCAACCGCATATTGATGCTATTTGGAACAATTAATGTGAACATTTTCTATTCAGTNTTTATTNTAGGTTTTGCTTTAGATTGATATNTNATTGAGAATAAAATATATAAACACATACCAANTGTNACTGAGGAATCTGCAATATTAAATACATACCAATGGTATCCNCCTATCATAAAATCGAGAAAGTCTACCACTGTACCAAAAAGAATTCTATCTATNAGNTTACCAATTGCTCCTGCAAGGATACATAATAATGATATTCGAAGCATAATATTGCTATTTCTTTCCNGCCAATAATACCAGATTAAAAANATAGTCAATGATATAGAAACAAAATTAAATAAGAAGTTTCCTCCTGGAAAATCTAATCCAAAAGCCATTCCATCATTTGTTATATATGTTAGATGAAAGAAATTATTGATGATTGGTTTGGACTCACCAATAAACATGTTGTTGCGAACAACTGCTTTTGTTAGCTGATCAATAGCTACAATTACAGCATTCACTATTAATAGCTTCAAATCAACCCAAGTTTATCTTTTTCTTTACACTTAACGCATTTCGTTGCATTAGGAACTTCCATCATTCGTTCTTCAGGAATCAAATCTTCACAAATATTACACATTCCAAACGTTCCATCATCAATTCTTTCAAGNGCTATTTCAAGATTTTTATAATAATCACTTTCTCGACTCATCAAGTTNTAATTTTTTTCTTGTTCAAATGAATCTGTACCTGCATCGGCCATGTGAACACTATATACGGACTCTTGAGATAGCNCNCCTCCAGAAGAACCATTATCCAGGATTCCTTCATGTAAATCATCCATATCATTTGCTATTTCTTCCATTCGTTTTTCTATGGAATNCTTGAAANCCTTTAGTTTTGTTTTAGAATACTTTTTTGCCATANAATACCTTATNTCTTAATTATATACGATTTATACCAATCTTTATATTAGTACCTTTAATTTCAAAAGATTCTTCATATTCACNAGATTGAAATTNATCTATCATATTTACTGTTAATGTCTCATTCTTAAAATAATCTTNATATGCTTTNATTGCATCTCCAACTTGTCCATNAAANGATCCATAAATATTAATNCGATCTTCAACGGCGAAATTAGCATTTTTCCTCATAATTTGCACGTGTCGAATTACATCTCTTGCNATTCCTTCTTGAATCAATTTTTCCGATAATTCAGTTGTAAGACCAACTGTAATNTTACNATCGGATTCTGAGGTATATCCTTTTTTAGATTTTTTATTAATTAAAAATGCATCTCTTTTAAGAATAATACTATTTGAAGATAACAGAATTTTAACCTCACCATCTTTATTAAGATCTGAAACTATTTTATCTGAATCCATTTTTAATATTGCATCTTTAATTTTTGGTANTTCCTTCCCATNATCTTGACCAATAAATGGAAGGTTNGGTTTNATTTCATATCCAATAAGTTTNTCAGTGGATTTAACAANCTTTATTTTTTTAACATTNAATTCTTCAAGAATNATNTTNTGATTTTCNANAACAAATTCTTNAATACTATTATCACTCANATNAAAACATAGTTCTTTTAATGGCTGTCTTATTTTTAACTCAGCTTTATTTCTAGCTGAGCGGCCCAATTCCACTATTTTTCTAATAGTATCTACTTGTTCGATCATCTTTTGATCTATCTTTTTATCATNAATTACTGGATAATCACATAAATGAACACTTTCAGGTAATTTATCATCAATATTACAAACCAAATTCTGATAGATTTTTTCTGANATAAATGGAAGTATTGGTGCAATAANTTTCACACTTGTTAATAAAACATGATATAAAGTATGATAGGCTGNTTTTTTATCCGNATCATTCTCTGATTTCCAAAATCTTCTTCTATTGCGTCTNATATACCAATTTGATANATCATCTAAAAATCTTTCAAATTTTTGTANAAACTTATCTACNCGATAANTATNAAAAGCATTTANAGCTTCTTTTACAAGTAAATTTGATTTTGNTAGNATCCANTGATCAAGTAAGGTTAGNTCACTATCTTCAATATTTGNNTCCAGTGGNGAAAATTTATCTACGGCAGCGTANGTAGCAAAAAATGAATATACATTCCATAANGTTAATAGTTTCCTTCTTACCTNATTGGCTGGACCATAACCAAAAAGTAAATTATGTTCAATATTTTGATTTGCATACATCCANCGCATAACATCTACACCAATTTCTTCAGCAGCATCATCAAACCATATAGCATTACCCCATGACTTATGCATATCTCTTCCTGTCTCATCTTTAACTAATGCATGGCCTAATAAGGTTTTAAAAGGCGCTTTATCTTCCATAACAGTGGATAATGCAAGTAAGGAATAAAACCAATTTCTAAATTGGCCTGGAAAGCTCTCAACAACAAAATCTCCAGGAAACCATTTTTCCCAATACGATTTGTCATCATTATAATTAAGTGTAGAATAAGGAACAATACCTGCATCGAGCCAGGGATTACCAACATCCAATATCCTCGTACCTATTAATCCCGATTCCGGATGTTTAATCTTTACCTTATCAATCCAAGGCCTATGAGGACTTTGCCCATCAAATTCGCTCCAGCCTTCAATAGCAAGATTTTTGAGTTCCTCCTTTGATCCTACGATCATAAAAGAACCATCTTCAAATTCCCATATAGGTAAAGCAAGACCCCAGAACCTTTTTTTTGAAATCATCCAGTCACCCATATTATCAAGCCATTCATGTTCTCTATCTTTTCCCCAATCAGGTATCCAGTTTATTTGATCAACTACTTTTTTTATTCTATCACGCCAATCCATATTTATGTACCACTCATCAACCATACGAAAAACTAATTCATCACCAGATCTCCAGCAATGAGGATATACATGTGGATACTGCTCTGAATAGAGAAGAAACCCTCTTTCTTTTAAGTCAACAATGATTTTATTAATTGTTTCTTTTTCTGTAGCAACTAGACCTGACAACCAACCAAATTTATCCATGAATTTTGCCTCAGCATCCAATGGTGCAATATTGATAAACCCCAATTTTTTTCCAATTTTATAATCAACATCTCCACAACCCGGGGCCATATGAACAATACCTGTCCCTTCACCTGCAACAACAATATCATTTCCAATGCTGTCTTTGCCTGCATCTATAACCTGATGCGTATTCACTCCATTAATTCCTTTTGATTTTAATTTATCATCTGTAAACGGATAGCCGCCTAGTTCACTCTGAGCTTCCAAATCATCAAACGGTCCAGAATATTTTAAACCTACAAGCTCAGATCCTTTAACTGTTCCCTCTAATTCATAGCCACCACGCTCTTTAAAAATTTGTGAAATAGTCTTTAGTTTAGGGACGCCTTCAATCCATTGCTTTTTATCTGAAAACTGTTTTTCTAATCGTTGAAATTCAAGATTCTCTTTAGCGAAATAGTATAATGAACCATCAGCTGCACGCAGCTTAACATATTCAAGATTTACATTTACTGCAGCTATGACATTTGATGTTAATGTCCATGGAGTAGTTGTCCATACAAGTAAATATTCATTTTTTCTATCTAAAATAGGAAATCGAACAAATACTGATTCATGCGCAACAAGTTTTCGACCTTCAATAATTTCCATTTGGGAATAAGATGTTCCCGATTTACCAGACCATGGAACGACATCCATTCCTCTATAAATTTTATCATCTTCAAACAACTTTTTAAGCATAGACCAAATTGTATAATTATTTTCATCAGACATTGTATAATAGGAATTATCCCAATCCATCCAATATCCTAAACGTTTTGATTGTTCTGTTTGAATCGCAGAATATTTTCTTACTCTATCCTTACAAAGATTTACAAATTTTTCTATGCCATATTCTTCTACATCTCGTTTAGATTTAAATCCTAGCTCCTTTTCAACTTCAACTTCAACCCATAGACCCTGACAATCAAATCCATTTTGATAACGTAGATCAAAACCGTTCATTGCCTTATAACGGTTCATCATATCTTTAATTGTACGTCCCCATGCATGATGAACACCCATAGGGTTATTTGCAGTTATGGGACCATCGATAAAGCTCCAGGGTGGCTTGCCTTTATTTAAAGCAATTCTTTTATTGAAAATATCATTCTTTTCCCAAAAGTCAAGAACGGAATGCTCTAACTTTATGAAATCAACTTGAGGATCGACTTTTTTAATCATATTCTATATATCCAATTATTCAATATATAATCGGTTGGGAATTTATAAGCGTTCCTCTTCGGTCGCAATTAGTTAGAAGAAGAAAATTTTAAATATGAGGATTAAATCTGACTAATTATCAATTTCAAGAGCGTAAAATCTTGAGACTTCGTTTCTCTTTACAAGTAATAATACTGTGTTTTTTCTACTGCTTGTTCTTATTAAATCTTTAAAATCATTTGAATTACGAACATTGTTTGTACCCACTCTTATTATTATATCTCCTTCGCGAATACCAGATCTATATGCCTCGCTATCCTTATCCATTTCGGTGACTACAACTCCATCACCATTAGTTGATAAATTATAATGTTTCCGTAATGAACTATTAAGATCTTGTACAGTGATACCTAATGTGCTGGACTTATCTGTGGACATAAAAGCCATTTGTGGTTCATTTGGTAACTCTCCTAATTTTACATAAATGGATTTTCTTCTTCCATCTCGGATAATGTCTACTTTATATCGTTTTCCTGGCTCAGAGGATGAAACAACATTCTTTAAATGGCTTGAATTATTAATGGATACATCATTGAATTCTAAGATTACATCACCTGTTATTAATCCAGCATTATCTGCAGGGCTAGAATTGGCGACATTACTAATTAAAGCGCCATCTCGAGTATCTAGTCCTAATGCTTTCGCATATGAATCATCTATTTCTTGAATAGCAACTCCAAGCCATCCTCTTACGACATATCCTCTATCAATAAGGTCATTCATTACTTTATATACCATATTTGTTGGTATAGCAAATCCAACTCCACGATTTGAACGTTCATATCCACCGGTAGCTATTGCTGTGTTTATTCCTATCAGTTCTCCATTCAAATTCACTAACGCTCCTCCACTATTTCCAGGATTGATTGCTGCATCAATCTGTATAAAATCTTCATAGTTTTCTCTAGATATTATATCACTACGACCCATGGCGCTAATAATGCCGGCTGTCACAGTATGACTGAGATTATCAGTAAAAGGACTCCCAATCGCGATGACCCACTCACCAACACGTAAGTTATCTGAATTTCCTATATCAACTTGAGTTAAATCATCCGCTTCTATTTGTAAAACCGCTAAGTCAGATTTAGGATCTGAACCAACTATAGTCGCTTCAAATATTCTCTTATCCATTAATTTGACAGATATTTTATCCATATCATTAACAACATGATTATTAGTTATAATATATCCTTTAGATGCATCTACAATCACCCCCGATCCAAGGGCTTTTGTCCTATACTCCTGTTGTTGATCCGGGCTTCTATCCCACCCAAAAAATTGATTAAATGGATACTGATTGAACCTATCCATCTTGATTACCTTATCTGTAGAAATAGTAACTACTGCAGGGTTTACTTTTTCCGCAACATCAGCAAATGTCTTACTAAATTGGTGGACAATTGATTTTTGCGAAAAACCAATTGATAAAATTATTGAAAATATAATTATTATATTTTTTCTCATTAACTAATCTCCTTACATAATATTATTCAATAATTAGAATGATATAAAAACAAAAAAGTTTCAAATAAAAACGGCCTTTTTCAAGGCCGTTACAAATTATTAATTTAATTAGAGCTAATCGTTACTTTAAGAGCACCATTTTTTTAGTACTATGAAAACTAGGTGATGTAAGACTATATATATAGACACCAGTACTTACTGGCTCACCTTGATCATTCAATCCATCCCATACTATCCGATGATATCCTGCTTGAATCTCACCATTCACTAATCGACGAACTTCTTGCCCCATTAAATTATATANTACCAACTCTACCGTACTTATATCTGGAATATCAAACTGAATCTCTGTTACTGGATTAAANGGATTTGGAAAGTTCTGATATAATGCATATTGCATAGGAATCAACTCTAAAGCAACACTACCATCACCCCTTGCATTTACAGGTATACTCTCACCATTTTGATCAATTAACTGTATATCTTGTATACCAACCTTTACACGATCCCCTCTACCAGTATTCATTGTTACAGGAATTGTAATAAAACCATCTGAACTAAAAGATAATAGACCACCATTTAAATTAACAGCCAATACTCTTGTGGTACCATCTTCCAGTGTATGCGAGTTAATCATTNCTCCTTCTTGCAACTCATTTAACATAGCACTACCAAACATTACATCGGATAGATCTGCTGTTAAATCAAATTGAACTCCACGAATAAACCCATCATAGGCTAAATCTAATAATAAAGAAGTACCTCCTCCATTACGCATGGAAANCTCTGCAATAGACTCTGCAAAACTTGGTAGCGTACGTGCGGATGATCCGTATATGATGTCAACGATTAGTACTACATCTTGAATATTAATAAATCTATCATCATTTACATCTGCTCCACGGAATTGATCTTCTGTAGGAACTAAAACTTCAAGAACATAGTCAGCAACACTTAATAAATCTGATAAAGAAACATTGCTATCAAAATCTGTATCACCTGATGTGAACGGTACTGCACACGCAGTATTTGATTTTTTAGAACTAATTAAACCGTAAGAATCCGTTTGGAAACTGGCACTTACTGCATAGCAGTATTCCACATAATTTGCTGGTACGCTAATTGTCGCGGTTGTGTCTCCAGGATCTGTTGTAGCAACCAGTGTATCGGCACCATCCAATACTTGATAGACATTATAACCAGTCATACTATCCGTTCGGACTGATTGAGTTGGAAATGTAATATTCTGTTCTCCAGAAATTTCATATGCTGGCAAACCAGTTGAATTACCATTAATAATGGCTGCAACGTTCTCCATATTTTCATGAATCACATTTGCAGTTGTTACTAGCTCTTGAACATCCTCACGTGTAGTATTTTCAAGTCCAGCAACTGCACGAATCATAAAATTTCCTGAAAATCCAAGATCACCCGTCTCAAACCATTGACCCTGCAAAAAAACAAAGCTATGACCATATACGTAACCATCAAGATCACGACCCATCCCAGGTCCGCCAGTTTCTGTAAATCTAAATCCTAGATAAAATCCTTGATCATCAAATACAATACCTTCTCCACTTAGATCAACGTCAATCCACTGATCCTCTACCGTAACTTCCGTAAATTCATCTGCTACATATAATGATGTTGCTGGTAAACCATCAAAACCAACGCTATATACACGTACTTCAACTGGAGAAAGATCATATCCTGTTTGTCCTTCAGAAGAAAATAAGAAACGAGCAGTATACAATTCTCCAGCAGATGAAGGGGTAAACTTAACAGCTAATTCTATATCCGTACTTCCACCGGTAATAGAAGATTCCCAAGTTCCATCATCATAATATAATTCCACCTCATCTAGACCGCTAGGGCTCTTCCACATTAACATCACTTGATGATCACCAGCTTCTGCTTCTAATCCACGTGGCTTATCCATTTTAGGCCCTAACATGATATTATGAACAACGGCATCTTCATGAGCTAATACCGTAATTTCATCAACGTCAATATCAAAACCATCTCTTCGAACCATTACAGTGGTCAAGCCAGGCACTAAACTCATGATTGAATAATAACCACTTGTCCCTGTAGTATCGGATACACCTCCAGCACTTACAATAGCACTATCAAGAGGATTTCCGTTGGGGTCAGATACAGTACCAGAAATATCACCATACATCCAAGTAGGTGTTACTGTTACATTCACTTTTTCACTTTCATAATCAGGATAATACTTAGCAGTCACTCCAAAATTATATGACTGACTATTGGAAAGGTTTTCCACCATGTAACCAGTAGAATCAAGCAAACTAAGATTTGCTGATGAAGTAGAAGAATCTATATATACATTATAACCAATAAAATCACCATCAACAAAATCACGAGATCCTCCATCAGAAACGGTTGTAAGGGAAACATTATCCACAATAAACGCATCAATATTAAATGAATTATCACCATAGGCTCTAAAACGAACCTGCACATTATCAGATGGGGAAGGAATCGTATCTGTATAGGTGTCCCATGCAACATCTGCTGAATTCGCGAAATCTCGTAACGTATTCCAGGTTGCTCCATCTCGGTATTCCACCGCTAAATGCTCCGTACCGGTAGGGCTCCAGTTATCTAGAGTAAAATCATAGGTGAGCAGAACATCCTCATCGCTACTAACCCAGGTAGCACCATTAACTGTTCCATCATTTCCATTCCCACTTTGATCTGCTACAGTTGTTCCAGAACCTTCATTAAAATCCCAATAGGCAACTAAATCTTCCTCATTTCCATTAAGTCCATTATTCATTACTTCCTGTATTTGCCCATGAGTTAATCCAACGCTCCACACAGATACTTCATTTATAGATCCATGAAAATTTGCATAAGTATTATTGCTTCCATGCATTCCAATTCTCGTATTACTTCCTAAACCAGAATAATTTATTTCATTATCCAATGCTGTTCTTGCTACTTGATTACCATCTATGTAAAATTTTTGTATACGTAATGAGGCGCTATCATAATTAGTATATGTAAAAAAGTGCCAACCTGAAGATAAATTAGTATCATTAATTGCAGTATTATGCCAACCTCCACCTGTTTTATAGAAAAAACCTTTATATTTTCCACTATTTGTGCCATTTAATCGAATAGCAACATGATCACCTAGGGTAATTACTTCACCCCTTTGTGTAGAATTAAGCTTTGCCCAAGCTGCAAGTGTGATATTTTCTAAATTGCCAAGAAGTCCAGGGATTTCAACATAATCATCTACTCCATCAAATTCGAGATAGGTTTCTTGCCCACTGTAAGGGAGAACCGGTGATGTCAAACTCAAATCAAAATTGGTCTGTGTAGGTGTATACGAAAAATAAGCCGAAGGAGCAGGATTCCCTGCAGTATTACTTATAAACCAGTTGTCTCCTTCTAAAGTCCAAAGATCTAATAGCTCAGAATCAAAATCCTCACTATACGGAACGCCTAATTGCGGCACATCGGGTGAAGTCCAATCCAATGCAACTTCTTCATCCAGCCCGATACCGTATAGATTTGTAATTGGAGAAGGCACAAAACCTTGCGGTGTTACACAAATGCTTTCCGAAGCAGTAGATGCACCCCCACTATAATTCGCTATTACATAATAACAATATTCTGTTCCATTCGTTAAGCTATCATGAACAAAAGAATTGGTGTCCACATTTGCAACCAGCGTACCATTACTTAAATAAATACTAAAATTTGTTAAATCTCCACATCCAGGAATCAATTCTCTTGAACTATCATTATTTGGTATGTCATTTGGATGTCGAGTATAAATGGTGGTATTATAATTTTCTGCATAACGAGCAACCATTTCAATCGCCGGTGGATACTCAATATTTGTTAAGCTATTATTTCCCGAATTGGAAGTTGCAATTGGATCAACGGTAATCCCATCTGCACTTATAATGGATGCTCCAGGTAAAGGCAAATTATCACCCATATTATTATATGTATTATTGACCCATGTAGCTCTTGCTCCAGGGGCAGAAATGAATGCTTCATGGCTTCCTTCCGCAAAGATACCATAGCTACTTCCCATTTCATTCCATCCATCTGTCGCACTGCCAAAAAATAAACTAGAACTTGAATTGTCGGAATCAACAGATATATATGGTCCACCAGTTGCAACATTATAGGTACTTACTAAAAATCCACCAGCTTCAATAACCGCATCATCAACATCTACTTCAACCCACCCTGAATCGCCGCCTACAATATAAGGTCCAGCTAACAAGGTGGTCCCATCATCAGCGAAAACATTGACTTCAACATCTTGTGTAAAACTTCCTCCATCATCTACATGAAAACGCACTGATTGAATAGTAGCTGGGTATCCTGTCGGCATAAACAATTGAGCTGTACCTGATCCACCACCAAAAGAACCATATGCATTTTCAAAGGTTCCATCATGCGCAAAATACCATTCTGCTGGTGGTTCATTACTGGGATAGCTCCAACTAAGATAATTACGAGAGTCAC
>NZXC01000027.1 GCA_002701785.1 Fidelibacterota bacterium | reverse complement strand
TTCTTCTGCTGGTGCTTCTTCTTCTGCTGGTGCTTCTTCTTCTGCTGGTGCTTCTTCTTCTGCTGGTGCTTCTTCTTCTGCTGGTGCTTCTACATTATCNGTAGGCATCTCAATAACTAGGGCCTGATTCTCATCGTCTATTCTTTTTAATGCGCTATCAAGGTCCTCGCCATCTTTAATATTTACAATTTGCTCATTGAACCGCCAATGCCTGGTTTTTTCTGAAAATACACTTTTAATATATTTAACAAACGTACCAAGACTTTTTCCTTTTTTTTTCGTGGATTTGTCTGCAAAAGATTGTTGTTTAGCCATATATTAATTTCCTAAAGTAAAATTATTTAAATATTGTCGGCGAATTTAGTGTGCATCTTTTGGATCTCCAANGCCAAACAATGATGATTGATTATTGACTATATTTATATTGCATTATTTGTCCATCATCCCAGNNTTCTGGTTTCGTTTCTCCCGTAATAACATTTAAAGTTTNATTATCACCAAAATTAAATAAACTAATTCTTCTGATACCTGATGATGACATTGTCCANTCTAAAGTCCATGGTTTTACTGAATAATCTATTNTAAATGTACCTTTTTCACGATTACTAACCTTATCTCCCATTTGAATCCATTGTTCAAAATCTCCAGTCAATCCATCANCTCCGCTTGTTGTTGTAAAATTCCATANAACTATAATAACTGCTCCTTNGAATATCCATTGCCCATCTATGCTTCTTACATANTCTACATTATTTACCATTAATGGTTCATTTTCATTACCAGCAGGGTCAATANCTTTTATAGAGACATTATATGTTGTACTTGATAGTAAATCTGAGGTNTTCTCCAAAATCANCAAATCATAATCNCCTTTTTTCTTTTCTTCATCTNAAAATTCTATATTATGTGGAGANTTTTCATCAGTATTGCCACCAATCCTATTCCATACAATTGTAGATTCAAATAAGTCTTCAGATATACTATAACTTATCTCTTTTCCAATATTCACCATANCTTCTAAAGGAACACTCATTGTTATTGTTGGTTTTGTGATATCATATANTATGGATTCTCTAATTGAAATATTGCTTTTATTACCTGCTCGATCAACTCCTTCTAACTCAATTTTATATGAAGCTCCATCAACTAAAAATGGTGCCGGATTCAAAGGATACCTATCAGTTGTGCCTTCAGGTAAGCTTCTCTGAACTATATTTACAATATGCGGACTATTCCCATCTTCAGCGCCATTTAACCAAGTATATTTAATGGTAGCAAAACCTAGTTGTTCTGATAATTCATAACCAATATCTGTATTATTTATTGCAGGTATCTGTAATGGGTAAATAATGCCTATCTCAGGGTTCACAATATCATAGTTCATATTATGATATACAACACCTGATAAATTACCTGCTAAATCCCTACCATTTAATGTTAACCTATATACTGTTCCATTGATTAGGTTTGGTGTAGTAATGCTTGATGTNTCCTGTACTCCCTTNCCAAAATATTCGGAAGGTATATCAATAGTATGAGGTGAATTCTTATCCTCTTCTCCATCAATTCTTTCCCAAATCACTGAAGCGCTTGATAATTGTTCAGTATTAGTAAATTTAACTATTGCTGAGTTTACATAACTTCCGGCTTCAGGTGCGATATCAACAAAATCAGGTGGTGATATATCATAGGTAATACTATCAGATAATAAAATAGAAAGTCTGTTTTCTGCTCTATCATAAGCATCAATAGATAAATTATATAAAATGCCATCTATNAATGCTGTTTGATTTTGAAGTATTATTTCATCAAATGATCCTTGATCCATTTCNCTCTCTTTAAGAGCAACTTTAATTGGGCTTCCCCCTGTAGGATCAATTGGTTCCCAAATAATTTCACCTTGGATTAATCTTTCACTCAAACTATATGTTAATCCAGNAGAATTAATGAAAGCTTCTGGTTGAGGTTTTGTTAAGCTGAATTCAGGTAATACATCATCATATATAATTTTATCGATAACTCTAATTCTCTTATTCCCCCCTAGGTCAGTAGCAATTATAGTTAANCTATATTCCGTATTATTTANTAATAAGGGACCNTCATCTAAACGAACATTTTCATANCTTCCCTGAGGTAAATACTGTTCAGGNAAGAAAGCNNTATGCGGTGAATCANNGTCTNAAACTCCACNTATTCTNGTCCATANTAGCTCGAATTCACGTAAAGATTCATTTGTTGAATAAGATATTCCTTTATAATTAACAAAATCATCTAAACCAGGTGCTAAAATAGCAATTACAGGTGGAATAGTATCGTACGTTACATTTTCTATTAATATTTGCTCATCACTCGAGTTACCTGCTCTATCTAATATTGATATTTCCATATCATAGCCTGCACCACTCTTCAATGGAAGCTTCTGATCTAAATCTATTGTATTATTTTCTAAGACAGAGAGTTGTTCATTAACTAATTCAACTGTATAAGGGCTATCAGCATCATATACACCTCGAACCCGTTGCAAATCAACTCTCCCAAAAGATAGGGGTTCACTGAGATTGTATTGCAATAAAAAATCCAGATAGAATTTATTTTCTAATGGGGAAATGACCGATAATACAGGAGGAGTAATNTCAAACGTTACGTTAGAAATAATAATTGTTTCTGCAGTATTCTTTGCCATATCTGTAACNACAATTGATATTTCATAAGAAGATTCATTCACAAGATTGATTTTATCTTCAAAGTTAACCTCTTGATAAAACCCTTCGAATCGATATGTAGCTGGTATATCAAATATATGTGGACTATTAGGATCATCAGGGCCGCCAACTTGCGATATTGTGATAATCGCCTCTTTAAGCTGTTCATTCGTTGAATAAGTAAATTTTGGAGCATTGAAAAAACCATNATCTAATGGATACTCCATAATTACAATAGGAGGATTAATATCATANAGAACATTACTAATAGGAGTAAATTTAGCTTTATTGCCCGCCTTATCACTTCCATCGAAAGTAATTTTATAACGTGTACCGTCTACAAGATTCCCTTTTAAATCTAGCTGCCAATCTGCATGCATNCCCTCTAAAAGTCCTTCATTTAAAACAGAAATATTATGCGGTGATCCTGGATCNGATGTNCCACTNGTTCTTGTAAAAATAAAATCCCCTATATTTAGTTTTTCCGAGTTCAAAAAACTAACATCAANAGTATTAAGAATTTCAGAATCTATTGGTNTGGACATAGAAACTACTGGAATTGTAGTNTCAAATAGTACATTGTTTGANACTACGAGATTNGAAGAATTAGNTGCCANATCTTGACCNCTAAATTCATACTTATAGATTGAACCATCTGATANTTGAGGAGCATTTGTNATNATNANACTATCAGCNTTACCTNCAGCTAATTCATACATTACAATNTCTACATTATGTGGAGAAAGTGAATCCGGNTNTCCACTAATTTGAGTAATTATCAAATTNGCATTTAACATTNTTTCACTAAANCTGTATGTTAATAANGGGGNATTCAATNCTCCATTTTCANNAGGCAAAAGTAATTCAATAGNAGGTTTGGTAATATCATAGTGGATATTNGATACTGTNTATCCNTCAGCTACATTNCCAGCACTATCTATTCCATTAAAAGAAAAAGTATAAATTGCACTATCAATTAANGTAACAGAATTTAAAAAAGCTGTNTCAATATAACTTCCTTCTATCATTTCATCTTTAGTTAACTGAATTTCAATTGGAGATCTTGGATCTATTTTTCCTCCTGTATTNACAATTGTTAANGANGATTCTTTTAGATTTTCACTTAATGTATAATTNATCTTCTCTGAATTAGTATAAGGCCATTTATAAGAATCAAATACAGTTTGACTGGCCATTGGTTTTGTAATAACAATAAAAGGTTTAATATTATCAAAACGAACATTNGGAATGATAAACTCTGAAACAAAATTATCTGCAGAATCACGTCCAGTATAGGTTATAGAGTATATTCCTCCTGANACCAAACGNACNANACTTCTTGGTAATTCTCCACCNCCAGGACCAGCTTTCAANCTACTNCCTTCTANCCGAACTAAATACTCTCCATCTGGATCGGGTTCTCCGCCAANATGCCTAAAAACAATTCTACCAAAAATGAGATCNTCACTTAATGTATATGCNAAGTCNAGTTTNCGAATCCATTGGTTNNCATCAGGCTTCAAATCGTAAAATATTGGGTAAGTAAAATCATACTTTGCACGGTCAATTATAACTACATCCGATTGATTACCNGCTCGATCTACTCCAGCCATTGTNAGACCATACCAANANCCATCNATAANNTCTGGTATATAAGAGAAAAAAGTTGAGTCATGATTTCCAGAGGTCATTTCANCTGACTGTAGNTCAACTCTNTATGGGCTCAANGTNTCAATTCCCGTTTTAATTTCCCATGTTACATTTGCCTGAATTAAAGGTTCACTTAAGTCATAACTTAAAGCTTTGGTGTTAATGTACCCNCTTTCTNTCGGTTTATTAATAGTGATTATTGGTGCAGTAACATCATATATAATNCCATTTGTTACATTTGTCTGAAATGAATTNCCTGCTAAATCTTCACCAATAATNAATAAATCATAGTGAGTATTTTCATTANGNGANNNTGGATACATAACNAACCTANNTTCNCCAAANAATANNTCTCNNTCCCTGATTCTTGATGAAATTGCATTACCTTCACTATTAACCCAGTACATATCAGCTGATATAAGATCTTCACTCTTATAAATNGAAACTGCATTAGTATTGATAAATGAACTATCTATTGGATCCANAATATTCACTATTGGTNNAGTAATATCATAATGAAAATCTGTAATAACTGTAGAATCATTCCAGTTTTTAGCGATATCAAATACTTTTACCTGTATAGAATAGATTGTACTATCCTTTAGGGGTAATTGATTTATTAGCGTATCTAAGCTATGAATACCTTTTGAAAATTCTATAGAATCCAATTCAAATTCTATGATAGGAATTAAGTTAAGAGAATCAGATTGATCAAAAAATATCACTTTNCCATAATAAATATCNTCAGATAATGAATATTCGAATAATGGAAAGTTTGAATAAGAATTTGGAGTTGGTGANATAATTGAAATAACTGGNAATGTTCTATCAATATGATAATTATACAACCCCACTGGACTCGCATAATTTCCTGCCAAGTCTCTTGCCTCAAACCCTATCATATAAGTTGCGCTATCCCGAAGATCAGCTCTATTATATTCATCAGAATTATGATTGCCAGCTAATAANCCTTCAGGTGGTAAAACAACTTCAGCATTTAACCTTTTTTTATCCCCACTTGTCCCAACGTATATAATTTTTGCAATAAGAAGATCTTCAGATGNAGAATAATTTATATTAGTACTTGGTGTGTAATGATTGTTCCCAGGTTCAATAATTGTGATTATTGGAGAACTAATATCATAAGTAACATTGTCATTAATTACTAAATTACTTTCATTACCCGCAGGATCTTTCCCTNAAAACGTTACACTATATATTGTGCTATCTTGAAGNNTTGACTGAGATGTNAGAACAGTATCTTTATAAGANCCCTTCTTTTTTTCATCTTCATTAAAAGTNATTTTATGAGGAGAATTNGGGTCATCNGCACCTCCAACTGCCTCCCATATTAAAGTAGCTTCTAAAAGTGATTCGTTAATTGAATAACTTATTTTTGAATTATTTATANAACTATTTGGCAAAGGATAATTCAGAGCTAAAACAGGAGGNTATGCATCATATACAACTTCAAGTACAATTGCTGGCTCAGCAGGATTTCCAGCTAAATCTTCTCCATTAATACTTAAGGTGAATTGCGTCCCTTCCATTAGTTCTGGAATAAATTCTGGTTCAATAATATGCGATCCAATTTTTAAATCATCCCCTTGAATATTATAGATATGTGGAGATCCTAAATCATAATCACCTCCACTATATTCAAACTTCACAACAGCTCTATCCATGTCTTCAGAAAAATCATACTCAATTTGGGTTGAAGTAATAAAAATATTAGGAGTTGGATTTGTAATTGATATTACTGGCGGGGTTATATCGTATTTAACATTTTTTGCGGTAGCTTTATTAGATGGATTTCCTGCNCTATCTTTACCAAATAATGTTAAATCATAATATGCNCCATCAACCAATNCAGGTGCATCTTGAATCAGAATAAAATTTTTCTGTCCAGGTTCTCTTTCATAGGGAGATAGNANCTGTACATGTTCACGTGTATCTAAAACCCCATCTACCCATTTCCAAGTAGCTGTACCTTCTAGTAAAAATTCATTTAGCTCATAAGAAATAGTNATTTTATTTACAGAAGATAATGTCTGGGGATATTGCAACTCTATATCTGGTGGCGTAAAATCATAAGTTACATTTGCAATACGTTTAGGAATCGCATCATTCTTTGCAAGGTCATATCCTTCAAATATTATATCATAACTTGCCCCGTCTTTTAATTTTTTCATACCTGCAAATGTTATACTATCATTAACACCAGCAATTAATTCAGATCCTTGCAGGATAACTGTATCAGGTTTTACTCCTCTTGTATAAAGACGAANCCATGATACTTGACCATAGTGTAAATCTTCAGTGATTTGATAATTAAAATATGTTTTTGATTGATAAGTATTATCTGCAGGATGAGTTAGGGTAATAATTGGAGGTGAAAAGTCATAATGAACTGTAGAAACAGTAAATGGTATACCTATATTTGTAGCCAAATCAGAACCCTGCATCTCAATACTATATGTAAGACTATCAACCAATGATGTCATATTTTTTAGNAAAATATCAGAAAATACACCCTCAACCATTTCATCTAATTCCATTGAAATTATTNTAGGAGACTCTGGATCTTTTNTGCTATTTAAGGCAGTCCATGTAATGGTNCCNTCTCTAAGAGGTTCGGAAATTTCATATGACAAACTTAGATAATTTGCATAGCCATCTTCAATNGGATCAAGGATTGTAAAGACTGGAAGTGTGATATCATAAGTAATATCGGGAGTAGTTATAAAACCTGTTTGATTTCCTGCTAAATCTTGTCCAATAAAAATAAGATCATATACAGTCCCATCTAATAATTCGGTTTGATTCTTTAACATCCAATTTGTTCTAGTATCTCCTTTCCGTTCATTTGCTATCAAGGTGATAACATGTGGCGCTGAAGTGTCTTTAAGGCCCTCACGATACGCCCAAGTAAATTCTCCAGCAGCTAAATCTTCACTAACAATGAATGAAAGTCTGGGGTTATTTACATTAGAACCAATTGTCGGAAATATCTGTGTATATATTGGTGGAGATATATCATAATAAATTGGCTCACGAATTGCTGGGTCTGAAATATTTCCTGCTGGATCAATACCTATATACTTAAAACTATATGTAGTTGTATCCAATACCGGTAATGCATCATCTAATAGAGCAGCATGTAAACCCAATTCCAATTCTTTTTTAGGTAATTGATAAATATGTGGAGATAGAGTATCACGTACCTCAGAAAGATCTGTTAGAATTATTTGACCAGAAGCTAGAGCTTCGCTCGCTTCCACTTGAACTTCCAAATTATTAACATATGTATTGCTTAATGGATAATACATATAAACTAATGGTGGAGATATATCATATAAAATGAGCTCTTGCGCTTGAAAAAAAGATTGATTTCTTGCGCGATCATATGCAGTAAACTGTAAATTATATTTAGCACTATCCAATAAAGGAGTTTGATTTTCAAGGACAATGTACTGTCTTAAACCTAGTTTTAATTCTTGATCATTCATATATACAACATGTAGAGAATCCTGCTGAGTTGTAGAAGGAAAAGGGATCCATTCTATGTAACCTTCAGATAATGGCTCATCTGTAGTAAAATAAAATTCTGGCTTATTTATAGCGGGTTTGGAACCCACAGATATAGTTGGTGGTGTTACATCATATGTAACATAGGGAATTACAGCTTTAATGATTTCANAATCAAACGCACTCTCACCGGTAAATTCAATATTATATATTGCTCCATCAATCAGATAATCATCTAATATAAGATCATAATTTTGATAAATACGTTTATGATAAAGACTATCAGGAATCCTAAAAATATGTGTGCTTTCAATATCTGGAACACCTCCGACCCATCGCCATGTAATAAACCCAACATGTATACTATCTAATAATTCAAAAGATAAAATAGTACTATTTGTAAAACCACTATCAATAGGAAAAACTGGATTATATACAGCTTCTAAAGAATCAGGGTTTAGTTGAATATCCATTACTAAATTTTTTGTCGAGTCAAACTCCATGATTCTGGTTAGCTTTGTTTCTGGGTCAAAATTATAGTTCCATAAACGCATCTCTTTACCATCAGGTAAACGTTTCCACACTTGTTTAGTCAACCAACCTTGNTCATTATAATNAAATAANGCATTAGCATAGCCAATTGCATTAACATCAAATAGTTGAAATAAATACGGTTTTTCGTATTCATTATAATTAACAACAGTAAAAACATCATCTTTCCACGTCTTTAATGAATCCAATCCATATACATAGGAAATATACTCTGGTGCNTTACCTCTTAGNCCAAATATAGTTTTCCTAACCAATCTACTATCTCCTTCATAATTTCGTTTTTCTATAGGATCATCAGAATCAAGTTNATAGGTAAATAATTCTTTAGTTATAATAATATTNCGACGGTTAAAGTTTGCTTTTGATACAATGCGATCAAACTTATCATATTCTACACGAATATGAGGTTTGTAATTGATCTCCGATTTTGGTGTAGGATGGCCACTAGTAAAATCAAATTCATTAATATAATATAATGTTTTTACTACATTTTCTTGTCCATTAAGAAAAAGTGAAATAAAAAAAACAAAAAGAATCCAGCGAGGAATTAAATGATTCATATTAAATACGCTGGTTCAGGTGGCTTAATCCGCTATTTATTATTCCTGCGTTTTCNAGCGCTTTTTTCGCCAATTATCTAGAGCAAGTTTTCGCATATCTACTACTGAATCTGTCTCATCAACAATTTCAACTCCAAGTAATGTCTCAATAGCATCCTCTAAAGTTATTAATCCAGTTACTTGACCAAATTCATCCTTCACCATAAACATATGTTCTCGACGTTTAACAAACTCATCTAAAACATCACCTACAGAATCTGTTTCTTGCACTGTATGAATTGGACGGGCTAGTTCACCAATTTTTANGTCNAATTGATCTTCAGCCTTACTTTTCAATAAAATATGACGNCGTACAACTCCTACTATATTATCTAATCCATTATCACATACTGGGATACGTGAAAATTCAATATTATNATGCTTTTCTAATACCTCTTTTANACTACTTTCTTTATTAAGAAAAAAAATGACTGATCGAGGTGTAAGCACCTCTTCTACAGGAATATCATCAAGCATAAGAACATTTTCAATAACCGTACTTTCACTTTCTTCNAGGGTGCCTTCATCTTCACCAANTTCAGCCATTGCAATTACTTCTTCTCTAGAAACCTTACCTCCGTTTTCACCTTTTGCTAACCATTTTGAAAGTAGTTCAAGCAATAAAACCAAAGGATACATAATTACAATTAATATCTGAACTGCAATTGTCGCAGGGATAAGAATTCTTTTCCAATACAATGCCCCAATAGTTTTTGGTATAATTTCTGAGAACACTAAGATTGATAAAGTAAGTATTACAGACATTATTGCAACCCAACTATTACCAAATTCAATAAGTGTTATTGCCCCAACTCCTGCCGCACCTACTGTATTTGCTATCGTGTTTAGACTAAGTATAGCTGATAAGGGACGATTAATATTTTCTTTATAGTAAGATAGTTTTTTTCCAATTGCTGGGCGTTCTTTTGATATTAGACTAATATGTGCATGAGAGACTGAAAGGATAAAAGACTCTAGCAAAGAACACAAAAACGAGACTCCTAATACAGTAAAAAAATAGAGAAATAGTCTACTCATTAAAATTTACAATTCCAATTAACTGATAGCAAAATTTGTATCCCTCTTTCTTAAAATTATCATAGGTATATAAAATAAGCCTAATAAAAGAATACCGGAAATTTCAAACCCAATTAAATATAAAGGCCAATCACCAATTATAAACGGACTATCACCCCCAGGCTTCTCACACAAAAACCAATAATTTCCACCGAGTATAGTATTGACTATTGATATAATAAAAAGACACCCATTAGTTATTATTATAGTATTAATAAAAGATCCATTTCGACATCTCATATTATCTATAACAATTAACCAAAGAACATTCAATATAATAATACCATGAGATAAAAAATTCCAAAAAGTAGATACGTCTAAAACAAACCGATTAGGATCTGGAGTTATAATTGCTTGAAATCCACCAGCAAGTCCCCAAAAATATGATAGTTCAAATGCTGTTTGATTTTTTTTATAAATTGCAAATACTGATGTAAATAAACTAATTCCACACATATGTAATGGCAANTCCTCAGCAATTATCCAAATACCTGCATTCCATCGTAAAANATCATCAATNAATTCTTGGCCAATTGAAACTACTATTAAAAAGAAGACAAGTATACGTCGTTGATCCTCATTTANAATCGCTTTCCCAATATATAATATAATTAACCAGATTGAGAANATTCCAATCAAATATAAATTATGCTCTAAACCAAATATTACAAAATCCATTTTCTTATAATTATATATTAATAGGATGCATATCTCAAGTTATGATTTAAGACTTACTCTTTAACATCGCTATCAATATCACTAATTGATTTATCGCTTTCACATAGTCTAATTGAATGAATAGGTAATATCCATTCTAATCCACTATTATCTACTGCAATAAGACGTGTTGGANAATGCGCTATAGATACTACTGTCAAANTTGTTCCAGAAGATAAATCTCTATTAACTTCATGATGATCAATAATTGTTTCAATTTTTGTTCCTTCATTATACCCTGCATGCTTTAGGGATCTCTTATCATATATATTTGCCATTATCTAATATTCTTTAATTATNACAATTAAAATATTTCTTTANGTATAAGGTTACGTTCAATCTCAATACGAGTTCTCCACGCAGGNCGCAACTTCTTTTGAGAATAAAACTCTGCCTGATCGCTACGATGTATTGAGTTTTTTTGAGATGCATTTCCATATCCAATACNGACCAAAGCTTTCANTGGATTACTAAATTCAATAACAGCTTGAAAAGAATCCCCACCAACAGCAGCATAACGATTATCCTTAATTGGCTTATANCCAGTAACNCGGAATATTCCATATGGATCACCTGGTCCNCCATTGCTNGGTAAATCTATATCATGGCCGATAATTCTATATACATCACCCCAAGNNACATCTAGACTATCATATTTGCTTATTANCTCNAAAGCAACAGTTTTAAGANTTTTCANAGCCATGTCTAAATTATTAATACCTTGTGGCGTATTNATAGGATTAGCTTCATTCCAAGGTATCCTAAATAGTTCTGATTTATCAATCTTAAATCCTGAAGCATCAACCCATTCNTTAAATAATACTGCNCCTCTACTATCATTGTTCGCACAACGATCCCAATTTTGNAAAATATTTGAGGCTTTCTTNAATAANACATCCTCCGATTCCATCGCNGCNGGAATAAGATCATCTAATAATCNATCCGCTAATTCCATTCTNGTATCCATTTTATATGATAACAATTCATCAAAAGAAATTTTCTGATCTTCATATGCCATTCTAGCTGATCTCTGGGCACGAAAATGCATAAAATTACGAGACATATANATTGGATAGTCATGACGATTTAATTCTAANGGAATTGTTGTTGTCCATGGCGGATCATTCGCATTTTGTAACCAACCTGANTTGGCATCAATAACNTTTGGTAATTCATCATAAGTATGTGTGTTATTCCATAATGTGGCNGGAGTATCACCCGGGACAGTACCNAACCAATCCCAATCGCCTTTTGGNCTAATTGGTGTTCTACCTCCAAATAAATGCATTATCCTTCCATTACGATCAGCATACATTGTAGTAAAAAATGGGTTTTGTAATCGACTTACCGCTTTCTCAAATTGATCAAAATNCTTAGATANCGCCATATCAAAATACTGTTCAAAAACAAANGGTTGATCTTGACCAACTACTCGTANAGCATAAGCGTACTTTTCATCTTCTCTAACTATTGGACCATGAATTGATTCTTTTATAAAAAATTCTTCTGTATTTAGGTCACCATTTTTTTGCTTAACCTTTAACTGAACAGTCCTTTTATTAAATGGCTCAATATTATCTACCCATTTATATCCTTTATCAGCTAAAACAAGTTTATATAAGTCTTGACCATCATGAACATTGTTCGTGTGAGCCCAACCAATATTATCATTAAACCCTATACCAATAAATGGACTGCCAACTAAAGTTGCACCATAAATATTTAAAGAGTGACAATTTAATTGTACTTCAAACCAAGTAAACATATCTCCCCATGATAAATGAGGATTAATTATCAACATTGCATTTCCTGATGCAGATTTTGAAGGTCCAATTGCCCATGTATTTGAACCTTTGTTTTTATCTATAGAATATGGATCAAATTGTGTGTCTCTTGGGTTTGTAACAAAATGGTACATTATTACACGCTGATAGTGCGTCAACAGGTCCACTGATTTTATTGGTAAAACAGCTTGATTTTCTACATCAATATATTTTGGGAATTTTTCAGCGTAATCATTAATTCCATTAACAAAACTTTCAAAATATAGTTTAAATGCAGGTTTTTGTAATTCTAGCCAATCTTTAGCTCTTTGAGGAATATTATGCGTATGAACCCATTTATCTGAATCAACATATTGTTCTCCATAATATTCCGCGGCTCTACCTCTTGATTGCGCAAATAAACGCAACATTAAATTTGCATGATTTCTCATCTGAGCCCATCCAAATGAATAAAATAATTCGTCATATTCATTTGCAAAAATGTGTGGTACGCCATATCTATCCCATAAAATTTCAGTACTATTTTTTTTGGATGAATCACATCTACAAACAAGTAATACTAATAGAACTATTGATAGAGTAAGAAACTTTGCTTTCATTATCATATTATCTTATACCTTTGTAGAAATTTGTCGTTGTCTTTCAAATAAAATAGCGCTAACAGCAGCAGATACATTTAAAGAATTTATTTTTCCTTGCATAGGGATAGTAGCTATAAAATCGCAGTTTTGCTTTACTAATTTTCTGATCCCTTTACCCTCACTACCAATTACAATTATTACTTTACCAGAATAATCAATTTCATGCCATAATTTTCCACTACTATCATTCTCAACACCCACAATCCAAAATCCTTTATTCTTAAACTGTTGCAAAGCTTGCTGTACATTCCCACAATTGTATATTGGCAATGAAACAAATGCTCCTTGACTAACTTGCAATACACTATCTGTAATCTGCGCACTTCCTCTATCAGGTATTATTAATCCATCTATTCCAGAGCATTCTGCAGTTCGAATTATCTGACCTAAGTTTTGTGGATCAGTAATTTGATCACCTAGCAATAATCCAATATCTTTATCATCATCAAATTGAGGCAATTGCTTCTTTATTTTTCCATCAAAGGAAACCATGATACCTTGCGTACGTAAATCATTGTACTTTATTACAAACTTATCAGCATTAAGAATATTTACTTTAGAGTTATAGTTACTTAATAATCTAGAAATATTCTGATCTTTTTCCGCAGCGCTCCTAGATTTGATATCTATATAATTGATAGAATAGCATCCAGCATTTAGTACTTCTTGGGCTCCATTTAGTCCGTAAATTCTATATGTTTGGGGTGCAATTCTCTGGGGTTTCACGCACCTCAAAATAGTTAATCAAAATAAACCACAAAAGAAAATATTATAATGAAATAATTTTATCTTTTTTGTTTGGCAAGATTCCTATTTGGGGAAATAGTAAAGCTAATTTCTTCAAGCTCTTCATTATTGGGGCCTCTTACAACTACTCTCCAATCGCCTTCAAAACCATCACTTAGCGTAATATACGACCAACATCTCCATGAACTAGAATAGCCTACTTCCATTGGAACTCGAGCCATAAAACTACCATTTCTGTACCAATAATGACTTACGTTAACAGGATTATTGAGATTCTTCACAACCGTAAAGCAATATACTCTGTGATTGCTTGAGGGGAATTCATAGTTGATATTATCTGGAAGACGTTTTTTAGGATTAACATATTCAGCATTAACTATTCGAACAACGTCTAACTTAGAAACTCCTCTATTTTTTCTAGGCTTAAAAGTATTTATTTGTGCATTTGCAATATCATTCTTATTTGAAGAAAATAGTTTTTTAATAGATCTTCTTCTCTTTGGTTTAGCAATCTCTTTATCTTCAAGGTTGCTTTCGTTCGAACTAGCAACATCATTAACCTTAATAGCATCCTTATTGGAAATTGAATTGCGAAATAATTCTTTCACACTTATTGGTTTTGAATTCTTTTTATCTTCAGCATAATTATTTTTGGAGTTGCTCAAATCATCGGTTTTATTATCCTGTATGCTAGGAATTGTATCAGCAAATAATTCATTAGTACTATCTTTTTTATTAGCTTTAGTATTCTGATCATTTTTTCTAAATGTTGATAGTAAACGACTAAATAAATTCTTACTAGAATCTATTCCATTATCTTTTGGATCATCAATTAAAGTATCCTCTGTAACTGCTATTGCAGATTTATTATCATATTTAATTGATACTTCTGAAATCTTTTGAATCAATTTTGGTACTAACTGATTGTTACTATCTTTGTTTATCTCAGATGTAACTATTGGAGGTGGTCCATTCAAAATTTCTTTATACTTTTTTTCTTTCGAGGAATTAATATTATTTAATGAACTTTTCTTTGTAGAAGTACTTTTTAAACTTTTTATTCGTCTATTTAAAAAACGTTTCATTTCTTTATTTGTATTAGCTTTTGATTCCCCCAAACCAAAAATAGCACCTAAGGAATCTTGATAGATAGTTTTCTCTTTATAATTTGGAGAGGTATTTAATATATAAAGATCAAAATCTACGATTGTTACTTCATTAGTTTCGATATAGACATTATGTATAACATCACCAATTACATTTTCGCTTATGGGCGATTCATACCACCTACTGGTATTGATTGGCACAGGCGGTATACACCAAACCTTATGAGAGCCCACAGTTAATTTAATATTTTCAGATATCGGAGTTAAGCCCACATATTCATCATCAATAAAAATTGTAATATCATCAATAGTAGATGTTATCTTTAGCTGGCCTTTATCTAAGGGTGATTCCTTTGGTTGAAAAAAGTCATCTTCATACCAACTTTTGCTTGGTATGAATAATTCCCTGATATATGAAGCTGCAGCATCGTTTATTGCAAGACTCCCTAAATCTGCAAAATCATTCATGGTGTTTGGTTCGTTATCTCGATTTTCTACCCCTTCATTCATTCTTATAAATTCAGTTTCATTCTGAATAGTTTTATTTCTTTTGAACGCATCAACATCTGCTAAATCAAAAACTAAATCATCTATCATTCTATCTACAGCATTGTTTAAAGAATCGGGGCTAAATCCTTGATTCAAATATGAAATACTTGGCGCCCGGTTTATACTATCCTGTAATTTTTTACGAGCCAAGGGCCTTGATCTTTGTTCAAATTTATTATCATCATTTTTCTCATCATCTACTGCTTTGCCAAGTTTCTGTTTAATTGCTTTATTGGTCTTATATACAGCAGAAACTTGAAAAGCATTTGAAATTTCAGATTTTAGAATTTGTATATCATTAATAGGTTTTGATAATAAAAATGCAATTTGGCCAGATTCATGATTATTTTTTATCACAACATCTTTTATCTGATCAATAGCAGGAATTTTACCAGGTATTTCTAATGAAAAGGTTGCACCATTTACTGTTATGTAATACCATCCGTGAGGTGACATCCAACTAGAAACATTATCAATATCAATTTTTTCTTGCGAATACAATGTATATAATAGCCCATTGGTATATGGATCTATAAATACATCCGTTATTTGTGGTGAATTAAAGGCACGAAGTACGCTTAATAAAGCGATGAAAGCAAATGCCTTATTTATGAGACTCCGCATACAAGTACATACTCTTACCAAAGTATGTACTTGAATCTATGAAATTCTTATCATTCTATTCAAGAATAATGATAATGTAGTGTGAATATTAAAATAAACTAAAATACAAAATAAATTTTGTACCCGGGGCCGGACTCGAACCGGCACGGCCTTAATGGCCGAGGGATTTTAAGTCCCTTGTGTCTACCAAATTCCACCACCCGGGCATCAACGAGGCGTCGATCGGATTCGAACCGATGAATGACAGTTTTGCAAACTGCTCCCTTAGACCACTTGGGTACGACGCCAAATAAATATTAATTNAGCATAATAAGTGGGCGAATATACAATCACAAACTATCCGGAACCAATTCGGAAGAGCAGTTCTCTTACAGCTTCTACTTTTGTTTCCATTTTTTCAACATCATCATGCAGTTTGTTAATTGCTCTCGCTTGATTCCAAATCTGCAAAGACAAGGTTAAAAAACCAATTATCAAAACAATCATTATAATTTTAATATATTTATCCAATCATTCCTCCCTTTAGACTAGCAGTTAATATGTGTAATACTGAGCATGGAAATTAAAAAATTAAACATATATAATTGTTTAAGAGATTTTAATGTTCCTGCTGCAATATTAGATGAAATTTTTGCTAATGAAAAAGATTTAAAAATTCTTATTGATGGCTGGATAGATTTGAAGAACACAGGAGTTAAACATGATGAAAGTGCTGATAAAGTTTCCAAATTTATTATTAGCGAAATCGGATTCGACCCTGATCAAAATACAGTCGAAAAATAATAATAAGTTATTTTACTAGGCTTCTCCATTGGTAATTCAATTTTTTCAGGTATTGGTTTTTTTAATTCATTACGAAGCTTAATACCTTGATACCATACTCTCCCAACATGAACTGGATTTTCATTCAGTACATTTAAAACATTATCACAATAACCTTGTAAGATCAATTCGCGGGATGATCTTGGTCCAGTTATATAATGNTCAGGATAGAANGTAAATCNTGTTTTAATTTTCGCTATTGATTTTCGCATTGTAATTACATCTTTTTGTGTGTCTTTCTCTCCAGCAATAAGATGTGAACTACAAAAAAATAATCCGAAAATAAATAAATAATTAATTTTCATTAGATACCCATACTACGTAAAAAGGCATTAGAATTAGGTTCTCTTCCTAAAAACTTCCTTACCAAATCAAGAGGTTCTTCAGTCCCACCTTTTTCTAATATAATTCGACGATATTTTAATCCTGTTTTAGGATTTAAAATTCCTTCCGTTTTAAAAATAGAAAACATATCATGTGCATACACCTCAGACCATTTGTATCCATAATATGCAGCACCATAACCATTTAAATGTCCAAAGGAAGCTTGTTGGTGTGTCCCTTCTTGATAAGGATAGAGTGTAACATCATTTTTTAATTCTTTAATCATATCTGTAGTTGATTTATTTCCATCAGGATCATAACCATCATTTAATGAAAAATCATATATGCCATAGAAAACTTGCTGTAGAGCTTTCGTGCCTGAATTTATATTTTTTGCTGCAATCATTTTTTCCAATAATGCATCAGGAATAATATCTCCTGTTTCATAATGTTTTGCGAATAAAGATAGTGATTCCTCTTCCCAAACCCAATTCTCAAGCATCTGGGATGGTGCCTCTACAAAATCCCTTGGAACTGAAGTGCCAGCATAGCTCACTAATGGCGATTTAGTTAAAACACCATGCACTAAATGTCCAAATTCATGAAAATATGTCTCTACATCATCATGTGTAAGTAATGATGGTTGATATTTAGTTGGCTTTGGGAAATTACAAACTAATGCTGTAGCTGGCTTTTGATAACCATTATCTGTCATTTTACCCATTATCACACTAAATGCTGCAGCATGACCATATTTATTTGGCCTAGGAAACATATCAAGATAGAATTTTCCAATAAGCTCATCCGAATCTTTTTCATAAATAGAAAACATTTGAACATCTTCATGCCACACAGAAGGATTTTCTACTTTTTCAAAACGGACATTAAACAAACGCTGATAAATTGTAAAAAGGCCAGAGGTAACATTATTAAATTCAAAATACTGACGAACTTCCTCTGCATCTAAGTCATATTTTTTTAACTTAACCTGATTCTCATAGTAACCAGCTTCCCAAGAATATATATTTTTTGCATCAGTTTTTAAACGGACTGATTTGATCTTAAGCATTTCTTGAACATCGTTTTCTGCTTTTTTTCTCAATTTCTGTTTTAAATCATTTTCAAAATCCCATACATTTTTAGGGTTTTTTGCCATACGATCTTCAGTCCTATATTCAGCATAAGAATTATAACCTAATAGACTCACTAGCTTATTACGATTTCGGAGAATTTCATCTAATACATCAATATTCTTATCTACAGCTCGATTATTGAATTTATATCGCAATTGTTCTCTAGCTTTATCTGACTCTGCTAAATCCATAAATGGCATATAACTTGGATAACTCATATCAATTGCATATTTGCCACTACTATGTAACCGTTCTTTTTTATAATTATCTGGCATACCATCAATATCTTTTTCCTCAAGAAACAATGTATCTTGGGCAGAGCGAATATTCTTATCAAACTCTAGACCCAAATTAGTAAGAGTATTAAGAACAGCTTTTACTTTTTCTCTCTGTTCTTTTGGCAACANAAAGCCAATNCTTTTATAACCAAGCAACATATCATCAAGAAACTTTTTTCGAAGCCCTATTAGGCTTTTAGCCTCATCTGATTTNGAATACTCCAATACTGCTTTATATAATTCTTCATCCAATGATAGATCCGTCATATAATTTTGAATAGTTTTACTTGACTCTAANCCTTCATTGCGAATNTCCTCTTTCGTATGAACGGATCCCATTAAATACCCTGGACTCCAAACTGATTCAATTACATTATAAATATCATCAATAGGCACTAAAGTATTTTCATATGTCCTTTTACTATCATCCCATTTAATAATTTCAANCTTTATCTTTTCAGCTTGAGAGATAACAAAATCTGTGCCCTCTTTAATATGNCCTGNTTTAATATTTTCAAAATCAAAGTCTTTATTAAATCCAATAACCAATGGATTATTGGATGNATCATTAGATGTAGGAGTACATCCTTTAATNAAAATTAATCCTATAAACAATATGATTCTNTTCATGNGCATTACAATTCCTCTTTTTTATAAAATACGGATTATCTTAAGAATTTAACTAAAAAACACTGCTAAGGTAAAATACAACAATCATATATGNTGCACAATAGGCNCAAGAGGATGAAAAGCNNTTNAATTGATAACTTTGATCATAGGCTAACTTCTTATTTCGTTTATCTNTTGATTTAGCTTTAGCTTTACCACGATCACTAAAACGACACTTAATTGAAGCAATCATATATGGAATTAATTCTTTCNTTTTTAATGCTCTATTTTCATNNCTATTCTTCATTNCAATCAATGGTGAATCACAAGAATGAACTTCTACAGAATCTANATTCNCATCTTGNGAAAGANTAATAGAAGTTCCAATCAATATAANACTTAATAAACGCATTCTACCTTGTNAATACCACACCTAATCTTATTATTGGTAATGATTTAATTAAAATATTTGGTCCATTGATATCTTCCCCTTCATATTTCCACTTTTCTTTTTT
>NZXC01000026.1:48190-107756 GCA_002701785.1 Fidelibacterota bacterium | reverse complement strand
CGTGCTGCAGTCTTTTATAATGGACCTGAGGAAATTATCAAGCTTTCTAGAGAACACAATAATGCCAACATCCTTTCTCTTGGAGCACGATTTATGACAGAAGAAGAGATTCATACTGTTATTGATACCTGGTTAAAAGAGCCATTTGGTGGAGATAGACACCAAAGACGAATTGATAAACTTGATAAATAGATTGTGGCATAATCTGTTAATTAAATTATTAATTTTCTTTATTATATATAGATAATGGCCTTTTTATCAAATAAGGCAATATCAGAAATCTTATACTGGGTCACTCGTAAAAAGTGGCTTATAATATCTTTTATTCTAAGTATTTCATTATTTTATTTTCCTTCTCCTGAAGGTTTGTCATCTGAAGGTCACCGTACTCTTATTATAGTTTTGATCGTATTGATTTTAATTATCTCAGAATCCATCCCATTACCAGCTGTAGCAATTCTAATCTTGATAATGCAAGTAATATTAGGAGTTGATACTCCAGATGGAGTGGCATCAACATTTATGAGTGATGCAGTATTCTTTATAATGGGTTCATTAATGCTCGCAGTATCAATTGTAAGTCAGGGCTTAGATAAACGACTTGCACTTGGAATAATTAATATTACTGGGAATAAAACGTGGAGAATTGTCGTTGGTTTTATTTCAATTTCAGCATTCCTTTCTTCTTTTATTGGAGAACATACAGTTGCAGCGATGATGCTACCTGTTGCACTTTCTTTAATTAAAAATGCAGGTTTACCCCTTGACAAATCAACTCGTTTATCAAGCTTATTATTGTTTTCTATCGCATATGGATGTGCTATGGGATCAATAGGTACACCATCAGGTGGCGGCAGGAATGTAATTATGATTGGATATTTGTCAGAATTTGGATACGGTAATATTTCATATGTTAAATGGATGCTATATACGTATCCACTATTATTATTAGAGATACCACTTGCTTCATTGGTTTTGTGGTTTTCATTTACCCCTAAGCAAAGACATCTGGACTCTGCAATTAGAAAACTTAAAGTAAATGTTGCAAAATCTGGAAAACTGGATGCAAATCAAATAATATCCATATTATTATTCATTATGGTATTTTTGGGTTGGATATTTTTAAGTCCATTAATTGGGCTTGGAATTGTTGCTTTATCAGGAGTATTCCTTTATCTAGTATTTGGACTTATAGACTGGAAAGAAATAAGTCATAATACAAATTGGGGTGTGATTTTACTGTTTGGGGCTGCAATCTCTCTTGGTATTCAAATGAAAGAAACAGGTGCTGCACTATGGGTTGCAGAAAAAGCATTGATAAATCTAGAGGTAGTTTTTCAAGATGCAACTATCGTTCGATGGTTTGTTTCTGTTTTTCTTACTAGCATTTTAACAAATCTATTAAGTAATGCTGCTACTGTAGCAGTATTGGGCCCAATAGTATTAGATATGGGTGGAAATCCTATGATTCTAGCTATAGCAACTTCTGTTGCCTCTTCATTCGCTTATTTAACTATTGTTGCATCTCCAACTTGTATGATTATTCATTCTACAGGTCTTATAAAATCCAGAGATTATTTAAAAGCTGGTTGGAAACTCTTTTTTATATCTATTGTTCTACTATTATTGGTTTCATATTTTTATTGGCCGTTGTTAAGATGAAAATATTAATTGCAGTTAGTAGTAAGAAGTATTCAAAACCAACTTTAACTGTTGGCATGAATGTTGCACGTGCATTTAAGGCATCAACAACAATAGTTGATGTTGGAGAAAAAATTAATGAGTTCAGTGTGAAGGATGTTGTGATGGCTCAAGAACGGATAGAAAACTGGAACATTGATCGGCCTGGCGTTGATGTTTTAGAATGGGCTTTTGGATATCTTGCTGAAAATAATTTTATTGAAAAAAATGATATTGAAGCAGGATTTCCTAAAAATACTCTTATTGATACGGGAAGTAACCGTTGTGAAGTATACTTGAAAGGAACTGTTTGTGATAATGTCAATTTGATAATACGAAATGGCAATGTGATAGATGAATTAAAACATGAAGTTGAAAAATTCTTTTATGATGTTACAATCATTGGAGGGAGTCAACGTAGGAATATGGCTCATGACCTTATCCAATATATAGATAGTTCAATTTTTGTAGTCAATAATTTTAACTTAAATAAAAAATATAAAATATTAATTGCAGTAAATGAGTCACCAAATACAAAGAAAGCCATTAAATATGGTGTTCGAATTGCTCAGGCTTTTGGAGTATCTATTCAAGCAATAACAGTTAATGAAACTGATAATTTTGAGGAAGGAGATAATAAAGCTGTAGCATGGTTTAAAAAATTATTACGTCGTACTAATACATCATTTGATCATAAATTTCTTACCGGTAATACAGCATCCATAATTAATAATGAGGCTAGTGATAATCATATTATTGTAATGGGATCATCTACAAAAAATCCATTAATAAAATTCTTTGCTGGTAGTAAACCTTTAGAAGTAATGAAGAATTGTAATTGTCCTATACTGATTGTTAAATAATGAAATTTGAATTTGATACAACAATGTTTCAGGAAATATCTATGACTATTCTACTAGTATTATTTGTAATAGTATTTACTATTCCACCTCTTGTTATGCTTTTCTTGTATTTTAAAGATAAGAACCAAAAGCAACACTCAGTTTTGAGAAACTTTCCTTTATTAGGAAGAATAAGATATATACTAGAGATGTTAGGCCCGGAATTTAGACAGTATTTATTTGATGGAGATAGTCAAGGTAAGCCTTTTAGTAGAGTAGATTTCCAGCATATTGTAGTAGCGGGAAAATATTTAAAAACGTTAATAGCCTTTGGATCAAAAAGAGATTTCAAAGAACCTGGTTATTATTTAAAAAACTCAATGTTTCCGAAATTAAAAGAAGAAATGTCAGTAGAATTAACACCTAAAATTAGTACAAAACGTTATGTTGGTACTGAAGGGTTGTTTTCTAGAAAAGAACGTTTAGAAGAAGTGGATGTTTCTCCATGGACCCTTATGAAAAATGATGCGATTGTCATTGGTCCAAATTGTAAGAACCCCTGGCATGTAAAAGGACCTTTAGGTATGAGTGCTATGAGTTTTGGTTCTTTAGGAGGTAATGCGATTAGCGCTATGAGTTTAGGCCTAGGTAAAGCCACAGGTTCTTGGGTGCATACTGGTGAAGGTGGTCTTGCAAAATATCATCTTGTTGGAGGTGGAGATGTAATTATGCAGATTGGTCCGGGTCTTAATGGAGTGAGAGATAAAAATGGGAAATTTAGTTGGGAATTTTTTCGAGATAAAGCTGCAAACCCACAAATTGCTATGTTTGAGTTAAAGCTTGCGCAGGGCGCAAAAATACGTGGGGGACATGTTGAAGGTGCTAAAATTACTCCTGAAATAGCAGAAATTAGAGGAGTAGAGCCATGGAAAAGTGTGGATTCTCCAAATCGTCATCATCAATTTCATGATGTACCGACATTATTTGATTTTATTGATAAAATGAAAGAAGAGAGTGGTAAACCAATTGGAATAAAAATAGTAATGGGTAGCGCATCTTCAGCTGATGAACTAATAAAATTTATGGCTGATACTGGTCGAGGACCTGATTCTATTACCGTGGATGGAGGTGAAGGTGGATCTGGCGCAACATATCAGGAAATGGCAGATACTATGGGCTTACCTGTACATTCAGGATTAATTTATTTAGATAATGCTCTTCATAAATATGGAGTGAGAGATAAAGTAAAAGTATTTGCCAGTGGAAAATTATTTAGTCCTGATAGAATAGCAATTGCACTAGGTATGGGCGCTGATTTAGTTAATATAGCGCGAGGAATGATGATTTCAGTTGGATGTATTGGGGCTCAGAAATGTCATACTAATACATGCCCAGTTGGAGTTGCTACAACAGACCCGGGTCATCAAAAAGCCCTTGTAGTTGATGAAAAACAATGGCGAGTATTTAACTACGTCATTACTTTACGTAATGGTCTTAATTCTTTAGCGGGCGCAGCAGGTTTAACTAATTACACTCAGTTTAACCGTAGTCATATTGTATACAAGGATGGGTATGGAAAAGCTAGTCTTTTATCTGAATTATTTCCATATCCTGATAGTAAGTAACTTATACGCTACAACTCATATCGTGTCCACAGCACATTGGAGATTTTATTTTACCATGTCCTTCAGGACATTTTGCAACAGACACAGTTGTGCCATCATCTTTTGTTAAATCAACATGTTCAAGTTCTTTTCCACATTTCACACAATTTAATCCAGTTACTCCCATACCACAATGTTCACAAACATAATCAGCCATTTTTTATTCCTTATTTAGTTGGTTATTAAATTAATTGCTGGCAAATATACACACATAAAAACTAATTGAGAAATTAACAGTAATAGGAATTATTACTATTTATATTTAATATTTCTTATGCGTTTTAGTAAACAACGTGAATTAATTCAACATATTGTTCAAGGAACTAATTCACATCCAACTGCATATTGGATTTTTAATAAAGCTAAGAAAAAAATATCAAATATTAGTATGGGCACTGTGTATAGAAACTTAAATAAGCTAAATAATGATGGTGTTATTAAGATTTTTTACGATAATAATATTGCTCGCTATGATTGGAATACAGTTGCTCATGATCATTTAAAATGTAACAAATGTGGAAAGATTACTGATATAAATATGCATACTAAAGAATTACAAAAAAAAGTTTGGAATCAATACAAATTCGAAGCTGATAATATTGAAATTACTATCTCAGGAATTTGTAATAATCATTAAAATTATAATATAGGAGTTCAAAATGGCAGAAGAAAGTAAATGTCCAGTTGCACACGGCTCAAATAGTCAACATACACTCGGCTCAATTTCAAATAATCAATGGTGGCCAGATGCGCTAAACTTAAGTATCCTTCATCAACATGATAGAAAATCTAACCCTATGGGCGAAGATTTCAATTATAGAGAAGAATTTAAAAAAATTGATTATGATGCTTTGAAAAATGATCTAAATAATATCATGACAGATTCACAAGATTGGTGGCCTGCGGATTATGGACATTACGGACCTTTTTTTATTCGAATGACCTGGCATGCTGCAGGAACATATAGAATTGCAGATGGTCGTGGCGGTGGAGGTACCGGAAACCAACGCTTTGCCCCGCTAAATAGTTGGCCAGATAATGGAAATCTCGATAAAGCCCGGAGACTTCTTTGGCCAATAAAACAGAAATATGGTAATCAAATTAGCTGGGCAGATTTATTGATTTTAGCAGGAAACGTTGCTATAGAATCAATGGGTGGTAAGACTTTTGGCTTTAGTGGAGGACGTCCTGATATTTGGGCTCCAGAAGAGGATATTTTNTGGGGTAAAGAAAATGAGTGGCTCGGCAATAATCGTTATACTGGTGANCGTGAACTTGATAAACCACTAGGTGCNGTCCAGATGGGCTTGATTTATGTAAATCCTCAAGGACCAGATGGTAATCCAGATCCTCTTGCTAGCGCTAAAGATATACGTGAAACTTTTAGCCGGATGGCGATGAATGATGAGGAAACAGTAGCACTTACTGCAGGTGGTCATACTTTTGGTAAAGCACATGGAGCAGGATCTGAGGATCTTGTTGGGGTTGAACCTGAAGGTGCTCCTATTGAGCAAATGGGTTTTGGATGGAAAAGTNNNCANGGATCAGGTCAAGGACGAGATAGCATAACAAGTGGAATTGAGGGTCCTTGGACAGCAAATCCAACTCAATGGGATAATGGNTATTTTGATTTGTTGTTTGGATATGAGTGGGAACTTGTAAAGAGTCCTGCTGGAGCACATCAATGGCATCCCAAGAATCCAAAGGATGAAGATCTTGCGCCAGACCCTGAAGATTCATCAGTTAAAGTAACTACGATGATGACTACGGCTGATATGGCAATGCGTGAGGATCCTGTGTATCGAGAAATATCAAAGCGTTTTCATGAAAATCCAGATCAGTTTGCTGATGCGTTTGCTAGNGCTTGGTTTAAACTTCTTCATCGTGATATGGGCCCTCGTTCACGTTACATGGGGCCTGAATCACCTGATGAGGANCTAATTTGGCAAGATCCTGTACCTGATGGTAATTCTGATTATGATGTTGAAGCTGTTAAATCTAAAATTTCCGAAAGTGATTTAAGTATTCAAGAGATGGTTGAAACAGCATGGGCNAGTGCATCAACATTTCGNGGATCTGATCTNNGNGGTGGTGCCAATGGCGCNCGTATNAGTCTTGAACCTCAGAACGGTTGGGAAGCTAATAAACCAGAGCAATTATCCCGTNTACTTGGTGTTCTTNAAGATATTGCAAAAGATACAGGTGCCTCACTAGCTGATGTTATTGTACTNGCNGGTAANNTAGGTGTNGAGAAAGCNTCAGGTNTNANTGTTCCATTTAATCCTGGTCGTGGTGATACTACCCAAGAAAAAACAGATGTGGATTCTTTTGCTGTATTGGAGGCTTTTTCTGATGGTTTCCGTAATTATCATAATAGTGATNTTGAAGTTACACCAGAACAAATGATGCTTGATAAAGCACAATTGCTTGGATTAACCGCGCCTGAAATGACTGTACTTGTTGGAGGCATGAGATCNTTAGGTATAAGCTTTGATGGACATGGTGTTTTCACGGATGATACAAACAAGCTATCAAATGATTTCTTTGTAACATTGCTTGATATGAATGTTGAGTGGAAACCAAAGGGTAGCAACTTGTATGAAGCTACAGATCGTTTATCAGGCGAAGTAGTTAGAACAGCCACGAGAGCAGATCTTGTATTTGGTTCTAACTCTCAGCTGAGAGCTTTGGCAGAAGTTTATTCATCTGATGACTCAAAATCAAAATTTGTTAATGATTTTATCAAAACATGGAATAAAGTAATGAATCTTGACCGTTTTGATCTAGATTGATTAAAGTTGTTAATTAATTTAGAATTATATAAGGAGGCTTTATGGAGTTAATACACCCATTATTCAAATGGCTGCATTTAATCGCAGGTATCACTTGGATAGGTTTACTGTATTTTTTTAATTGGATAAATGGTCATTTTGCAGCTACTCTTGATGCAGATACAAAGAAAAAGGTTGTTCCAGAATTAATGCCACGTGCGCTTTATTGGTTTCGGTGGGGTGCAGCATGGACTTGGGTTACTGGTGTGGTTTTATTGCTCGTTGTTTATTATCATGGCGGTTTAACATTTGATGATGGTGATTGGAGTGTAAATGCATTTGTTATGATAGCTGTTACTTTCTTAGGTGTGTTTATATATGACTTTTTATACAAAACAGGTTTAGCTGGAAACGTACGTGTCATTACAATTATNAGTTTTGTATTAATTGCTGTTATTACATACCTAATGAAAGAATGGGCAGGTTTTAGTTATCGTGCCTTTAATATTCATATTGGTTCTTTACTAGGTACAAATATGGCATTTAATGTATGGTTCCGTATTTGGCCAGCTCAGCAACAGATTATTTCAGCCATTAAAAATGGAGAAGNTCCTGATGGAGATCAATTAGCACTCGCAGGTTTACGATCAAAGCATAATACATATATGTCTGTACCACTTATTTGGACAATGATCAATCAGCATCATGCTGCAGGTGTTTTAAGCGGTGGAAACTTTGGAGTGACTGATGGTACAAATTGGGTTCCATTAATGGTCATGGTTGCTTTAGGTTGGCATGTTGTTTGGCAACTTTATAAGAAATCAGGTAAAGTGCAGGGAATGTAGTATTTCCTATTACCTATTTTATTATGAACCCCTGGATTGTTATGATTCAGGGGTTTTTTATATTATTTGCCATACTTGATTTAGAAGAATTTTGTAAAATCCTTCCCATTCTTCTACAATAATATTTATAAGATGAAAATAATTCTTCAAAACTTGATTAGTATCATTTTGGATTATCCCAGATGGATAATTGCACTTACAGCATTCATTACTGTAGTGATGATTTCTTTCGCTAGTCAATTAAAAATGAACTTTTCAATTGAAGAACTTTTTGCTATTAATGATCCAAATGTAGAAAAATATTTTGATTTTCTAGAAGAATTTGATCGTGAAGATAATCTTATTTTGTTAATGTATGAATGTGAGGATCCTTTTTCTTATGAGAACCTTAAACTTAATAAATCATTAATTGAAAAATTTGAAACTATTAAAGGGATTGATGAAGTTACAGGTTTATCAAATTTAGAAATATTCACGAATGGTGAAGATGAATTATTACGATCCGTTTATCCGTATATACCCCAATCAACAGATTCATTATTTGATGCAAAAAAACGTATTACCTCATCTGAGTTGGTACAAGAGACTCTGATTTCAAGAGATGGAAAATTAGCCTCAATTGCAATAGAACTAGATGAGTCATTCAACAATCATGATATGAGAGAAAGAATTATTGAAAAAATTGATGTATATCAGAATTCAGTAAATTGGACGTGGCATCAATCAGGTCTTCCTATTCTTAGAACACGATACGTCCAATTAATGGTTGCTGACACTATTCGATTCTTAATTCCAGTTGCAGTAATGATTGTGATCTTATTTACTTTGGTATTTCGTTCATGGTTAGCATTACTGGTACCAATGTCTATTATTATAATGGTAGTTATTTGGACGATTGGCTTAATGGTCACATTAAATATTGATTTCAATATTATGACATATATTATTCCTACATTATTATTTATAATTGGGATTGGTGATTCTGTGCATTTTCTTGTTAAATATTTTGGTACTTTATCTGAGGTTAAGGATAAAAAAAAGGCATTATCTCAAACATTAGAAAAAATTGGAACAGCAATTTTTCTTACTTCAATTACTACTAGTATCGGATTCGGTTCTTTAATTAGGTCAAATATTGATATTGTTAGACAATTTGGTATGATGACAGCAGCTGGTGTTATGTTTGCTTTTATTTTAACTGTAACATATTTGCCAGCTATGATAATGTTGTGTAAACAGACCCCAATCAAAAAATTGAAATCATATTCTTTAGGGTTTAGAATAAATATATTAAAGGGATTTATAAACGTGGTTAGATCCTATCCCAAACCCATAATTATTTTCACCTTTTTCTTTGCTATTATTTCAGTTATTGGAGCATCCAAAATTAATAGTCACAATTCATTAATGGATGATTTGAAGCCTGGAATAAATTTATATGACGACATGATGGTAGCTGAGAAAAGAATGGGCGCAATTCTACCTTTAGAACTAATTGTAAGCATAAAAAATCCTAGTTCATCTGAAGTAAATGATATAAGAGATCCTGTGTTTTTACAACACTTAGATATGTTACAACAATATATATCAAGTATTGAAGATATAGGAAAAATGGTATCTATGATAGATCATATTAAAGAGTTTAACCGCGCAATGAATGATGGTAATAATAAATATTATACTATTCCATCTTCTAGATCCGCAATTACGCAAACAATTTTGATATATGGAGATCAATTCAATTCATTAATTAATTTTGATTATTCAAAGGCTAGAATAACTGGAAGAGTAAAAGATATTGATTCTAAAAGGGCTTCGGAGATTAAAAGAGATATTTACAACTTTGTAGAAAAAAAGATGCCAGATTATATGAAACTTGAAATAACAGGAACTACGTTTTTAGCGTTAGCAACGAATGATTATTTAGTAAATGATTTAACCACTAGTTTTGTTGCGGCTTTTATATTAATTACGTTGCTTATGATAATATTATTTAAATCTATACCTATCACATTAATATCCATTATCCCAAATACAATTCCAATGCTTGCAATGGCTGCAATAATGGGATATTTTGATATCATTCTGCGACCTCCTACAGCCATGACATTTGCAGTAGCCTTTGGAATAGCAGTTGATGATACGATTCATTATTTAACTAGGTATAGGATGGAGTTACCAGCACATAAATGGAATTACAGAATGGCCAATGATAAAACTATAATGACTACAGGGCTTGCAATGATTACAACTACAGGAATTTTAGTGATGGGCTTCTTAATCTTAACTTTTTCTAGTTTTACACCAACTGCTGATTTTGGATTGCTAGCAGCCCTAACAATTTTTATTGCATTAATTTGTGATTTGACGTTTCTACCTGCATTACTTGGTCTGGTGAAACCAAAGATATATAAAGATGAATAAATTTTTATTTTAAAAAAAATAACCTTCATTTTTATTAAATAAAACTTTTCTTTAAATTCGATCAATATTATTTATTGTATTCCGAGGTATTTATCAAGTTTGGGGGAAAATCTATCATATGAAATGGAATAAAGATACGTTTATGAATGACATGCGTGAGAAATGCAGTCGTGAAATAGCAAAAATTGGAAATAGTATCTGTGAATTTTCAGAAAAACATGCTACAGATGTTTCTTGGGGAAGAGGGAATGACCATGGTACGTTGACTTATAGGTGTGATTCTGATTTTGGATTATTACCATTATTTCACATGACAAGTGAGGGCCAATTAAATCTGCAAATAAATTTTCTTAGAAGTAAAAATGTTACCAAGCAAGTTTTAAGAGACATAACGGTAAAACTAGAATCAATATTTCTTGTCGAATTTGATGAAGAAATGTATCCAACAGATATATTTGAGCCAATGAATGAATTGTTTCATACATCAAATCAAGTAGAAAAATTTCTTAAAACAATTGAAGGTTGTACATACCGATTAAAACAATAAGAGTTATAATAATTTTTTATTTAATTAACCCTGCATTATTAGCAGGGTTTTTTTTTATTAAGGAATAAAGGATAATTAGATGGGCTATTCTCTTTTATTAATTTCAATTATAATAATAATATTAATTATTATGGTAGTTTTAGTTGGTGTTCAACGAATAAAGAATGATCCATATAAAGATCTATCATTAGATGAATGGAATTGTCCAGAATGTGGATTTCTTGTCCAAGTTGGAAGTAAATGTATTTATTGTGGATATAATAACAATAGTAAATGAAAAATAATCAAAACTCTATTAGTGTAATCATTCCTGTATTTAATAGAGCAAAGCTAATTTATCGTTCTATTAATTCTGTGATAAATCAAACATATCCAGTTAATGAAATTATTGTAATTGATGACGGTTCGAAAGATGGTACATATGATCTGGTAAAAAGAGATTTTCCTCAAGTTATTTTGATATATCAAGAAAATAAGGGTGTGAGTAATGCTAGAAATGTTGGAATTAAGTTAGCCAAAAGTAAATGGATAGCCTTTTTAGATTCAGATGATGAATGGTTACCTAAAAAAGTAGAAAAACAAATAAATTTATTAAATACAAACTTTTCATATAAAATTTGTCATACTGATGAAGTTTGGATTCGTAATCAAATACGAGTAAACCCAATGAAAAAACATAGAAAATATGGGGGAGATATATATAATAAATGTTTACCATTATGTGTTATTTCTCCTTCTTCAATTATCATACATAAAGATATATTTAATGATGTCGGTTTATTTGATGAAAGCCTACCTGTTTGTGAAGATTATGATATGTGGTTGAGGATTTGTTCAAAATATAGTGTTCTATATTTGGATCAAGAATTAATAAATAAATTTGGTGGACATGATGATCAATTATCTATGAAATATTGGGGGATGGATTTATATCGAGTAATAGCACTAGAAAAAATGATTGATAATCCTAATATAAATAATAAAGATCGAATGGCTACAATCAATATGGCCATTAATAAAGTAAAAATTCTACAAAAAGGGTATATAAAACATGATCATAAAAAAGAAGCACAAGAAATGTCGAAGAAATTAATAGAATTAGCATCCTTAAATGAAAAATATATCTAAAGCTATATTAAATCCTTATAAAATGATGATTCTATTATTTATTATGCTGGGTTCATTATTATTTGGTCAATCCTTACCACATAATTTGTCTGAAGATGAGAAAAAAAGATTATACGAAATCGGAATAAATCGTACGATTACAGATCCACCAGATAGTATTATATATGCACCTGCAGAATTTGATACGGTGGCTGGGATCTTATTTGCCTGGGAAGCTTATTCAACATTGTTAACGGATTTGATTAAAGAAGTCGCTGAAGATGATACTGCCTGGGTTATTGTTGATAATTCAACCGAGCAGAATTCGGTTTACAGCACTCTTACTAATGCAAATGTAAATATGGATCATGTGGTTTTTGAAGTAGTACCTACTAATTCAGTATGGATACGAGATTATGGACCTTGGTGGATCTATGAGCCGGGGGATAAAAGAGGGATTATTGATCTGACATATAATAGACCACGCCCTCAAGATGATTCTTTTCCTGAATTGTTTGCAGAAAGTTTCGGAGTTAATTATTATGGTTTGGATTTAGTTGAAGCTGGTGGGAATATGCTCTTAGATGGGAAAGGAGCAGTCATAGTTTCAGATGTAATTTTTGATGCTTCCCAGGGTTTTGACCCTAATCTTACTGAAGATCAACTTAGTCAGTATTTTTTAGATTATTATGGAGTACACAAAGTGATAATTGCTCCTCATCTAATTAATGATGGCACTGGACATATTGATATGTTTGTAAAAATAATTAATGATTCAACAATTATTGTTGGTGAGTATGAAAATCAATCTGCTGGCTATCCAGGAAATTATGACCTATGTAATCAAGTAGCAAATCAACTTACAAATGAGACGAATGGAGATGGGAGACCATTTAATATTATTCGCATGCCAATGCCTCCATATAGCAATGGCATAACTTATACATATGTTAATTCTCTATTAGTAAACAATAAGGTATTAGTACCTATTTATGGATTTACAGATTCTTTTGCAAATGATACGGATGTATTATCTCAATATGAAGAAATTATCCCAGGTTCAGAAGCGATAGGTTTTGACTGTAATCAAATTATCCCAGCAAATGGGGCTATACATTGTATTGCAATGAAAGTACCCGCTATGAAAGAAATGTTTTCATGTGGGAATAACAGTGGCGATGTAAACCTAGATCAGAAAATTAATATTTATGATATTTTAATATTGGTTGATATTGTAACGGGCCTTACGGATCCNGANNTNTGTTCTATNGAANNNGGGGATTTGAATNNAGATAATCANATAACGATTATTGATGTNATTGAATTAGTATATTTAGTGATGGANTTATAAATCAATATGGTTAAAACAATNATATACGAACCAATGACNACAATAACNGATTTAATTATTGCTNTNATTGCATTTTATTATTCGAGAGAATTANCAAGTATTTANATTAATCAGTTACTTAATGTGCAATACCATTGGATATGGACATTTCGCATGCTTGGCTTAGGGNCATTCCTTGGCGCATTGAGNCATGGNNTTGGNCCATATTNNTCNGCTCCNATTGCNANNATAATTTGGAAATTCACAANATATTCAATTGGAATAATGAGCTATTTTATGTTNNTNNGNATGTTGCATCATTTATTTGAATATCAATTAGTAATACGNTTAAGATGGGNATTNTTATGNCTAGTAGTAATNTATTTATTNATTGTAACAAGAAATGATNATTTTGTTAATGTAGTNNTATTNTATNTNCCTCTNATGNNTATCGTTNTNGTAGGATTATTNTATTCATATTTTNTCTTTCANTCAGATGGAGTNAATATGATAATTCTAGGNATTATTATTANTTTTGTNGCAGCTGGNNTNCAACANAGNGGAATNGNNTTNCATGAACACATGAATNATAATGATATANCTCATTTTNTTCAAATGNTAGCAATGTGGTNTTTTTATCAAGGTAGNNTAGTNTTANANGATGGANTNNTTTGATTNAANTTTTNANCTTTTATNATCNATNAGTTTGACGCNNGNNNACTGAAGAAGTAAATTCGCCAGCAATTTTANNANATATATGNAAATTAAAGTAAATAAAATAAATGCNTATNCAAGGGAGTTAACCATTAATCTANCTTGGGATGAATGTCTNNANGATTTTCAGCAAACTNTTAANAAATTCAGNAANAAGGTNANNTTNCCAGGTTTTCGACCAGGNAAAATACCNCTTAANGTATTGATGAATAAATTTATGCCNAATATTGAAGCAGAATTTATTGANGAGGGTGTAAATAAATTNTATATAGANGCCTTAAANGAAGAAAANCTTATNCCTGTTAATAAAGCAAATATTGAAGATGTACATTTNCATTATGAAGAGCATTTNAANTTTAAAGCAACTTTTCAAATTGAACCCGAGATTGTATTACCAAAAATGAAGAAAAATTGTTTAAAAGTTCAGAAAACTGAGTATATATCCGATGATATAGATATCGANAATGTTATTAATGAAATGCGTAGATCTCGCGCAGAGGTTAAAACTGTTGAAGATGGCGCAAAAGAAGGACATTATCTTATTGTTGATTTCCAAAAATTAGACAAAACAGGTCTGCCGATAATTGGTGAAAAATTAGAGAAAAGATTTTTACAAATTGGTACGGATCCTTTCAGCGGTGATAATATGAAAAAACTAATTGGACTTAAAGCTGGCGATAAAGTACAGGTAGACTTACCTGATTTAAATGATAATTCAATGACCAAATATGAACTTTCTATAATTAATGTTGAAGAACAGGTGGTNCCAGAGGTAAATCAGGAATTTATTAAATCTGTAGAGCCNGATGCGAAAGATGAAGCGAGTTTTCGAAATATTATTATGNAAAAGGTGAATGAGAGCTATGNTCAACGATCNGAGGAGNCATTTGAACGAANTCTTGCTGATAGTATGATAGAATATGTAAAACCTGANTTTGCACCTGCAATGGTCGATTCATATTTAGATCATCTTATCCAAGAAGCAAAAGAACAGCAGCAATCTCAAGATCTCGATGAAAATAAAATTCGAGATTCATATAAANCTGTTGCGGAAAGAAATATGAAATGGTATCTAATTCGAAAAGCTATTGTTTCTAATCAAGATAATATTTCTGTATCAAGAGATGATGTAGATAATGAAATTCAAAAATTGTTAGAACGATCACCAGATCATTCAAAAGAAATAAAGAAATATTATAAAAAGCCAAGTAACCGCCAACGTATTGAGGATGACNTAATAGAAAAAAAGGTGTTGAANTATTTAGAANATTTTGCCAAGATTAAAGATGTTAAAGTTCATACTAAAGTACTTCGTGAAGAAGNNGANAATGAANGGAGTAGATAATGAGTAAGAGTGNAATGGCTCAGTTNGTGCCAATGGTTGTGGAGCAATCTGGTCGAACTGAACGCGCATATGATATTTATTCAAGACTTCTAAAGGAAAGAATTATATTTTTGGGTACACCAATTGATGATACTGTAGCTTCATTAATTATTGCTCAATTATTATTTCTAGAAGCAGAAAATNCTGANAAAGATATATTCTTATATATTAATTCTCCTGGAGGNTATGTTTCAGCTGGTTTAGGAATTTTTGATACTATGAATTATATAAAACCAAATGTAGCAACCATATGTATGGGAGCTGCTTCAAGTATGGCTGCAGTTTTACTTGCTGGNGGNACANATGGTAAGAGATCTGCTTTACCTAATTCNCGGGTCATGATACATCAACCACTTGGTGGAGCAGAAGGACAAGCTTCTGATATAAAAATACAAGCGGATGAAATNCTGAGNCTTCGACAAAGNTTAAATTCAATATTGNCNAAAAGCACGAAGCAAACAATTAAAAAAATAGAAAAAGATACNGATAGAAANTTTTTTATGAGCGCNGAAGAAGCAAAAGAATATGGAATTATAGATACNATTTTAAAAGCAAGAAAAAAATGACAAAAAAAACTCCAAAACAAAAATCTAAAAATACGAACCATAGGACGCTTCCAAGACCTTCAGAAATAAAAGACTATCTTGATCAGCATGTTGTTGGGCAAGATAGAGCAAAAAAAACAATGGCTGTTGCGGTNCATAATCATTTCAAACGGATCATCTTTCAAGATTTAGATGATGGTGTAAAGCTTGAAAAAAGTAATATTTTGATGCTAGGTCCAACTGGAACGGGAAAAACATTAATTGCGCAAACGCTCGCAAATTTTCTTTCTGTACCATTTGCAATAGCTGATGCAACTGCACTGACGGAGGCAGGATATGTTGGTGAAGATGTTGAAAATGTGTTAGTTCGTTTATTGCAAGTAGCAAATTATGACATATCCTTAGCAGAACAAGGAATAGTGTATATTGATGAGATTGATAAAGTTGGTAAACGAGCATCAAGCTCAAGTATAACTCGTGATGTTTCTGGTGAAGGGGTTCAGCAAGCTCTTTTAAAGATCTTAGAAGGAACAATTAGTAATGTTCCTCCAAAAGGAGGTCGAAAGCATCCGGAACAAAGTCTCATTCCTGTTGATACGCAAAATATTTTGTTTATTTGTGGTGGTTCTTTTGATGGACTCTCAGATATTATTTTAAGAAGAGAGGGAAAAGCAGAGATTGGATTTGCAAAAACAAACAATAATAATATTTTCAATTCTAATAATATTTTAAATTTTTTAAAGTCAGAGGATTTGATTGAATTTGGATTTATTCCAGAGCTTATAGGTAGGCTTCCTGTTATTTCTAGTTTGAATAATTTAGATGAAAATGCTTTATATAAAGTTCTTACTAAACCAAAGAATGCATTAATTAAGCAATATAAAAAGCTTTTTAGGATGGAAGGAATTAAGCTAGAGTTTAGAAAAGAAGCGATAGATGAAATTATAACTAGGGCTATGGAACGTAATGCAGGTGCAAGAGCTTTACGTGCAGTTATGGAAGAAGCTATGATGGATATTATGTATCAAATACCAGAGATGGATTATGTTGATAAAATTACTATTACTAAAAAAGTGATAACAGATGGTTCGAATCCATTATATCATATTCGAAGAAAATCTGCATAAATAAGATTAACTGATTTCAAATAAATGATCTTTAAATTCAAATTTTACTTTTTCTTTATTTTTATAATTATCACTGTATTAGATGCGCAATCTGATAGGGTTTCTGGTAAAATTAGAGGGAGAGCTGTTGATGCAATGACAAAAGACCCNCTTGNTGGAGCGAATGTCCTTTTATTACCTGTTGAAAGTGGTAGAGGTACCATGACAAATGAAAATGGGGAATTTGTTATACCNAATCTAATTACTGGTGTATACAGTGTTAAAGTNTCTTATATGGGATATGCTTCAACAANAATTCAAAGCATTGAAGTTTCCCCTGGTGCTACAACAGAAATCTTATGTTCGATGGGAGTAGAAGCAATTGAAGGCCAAGAGGTGAATGTAGTTGCGGAGAGTATGGAAAATACAGTAGACGTAAAATCTGTAGTTACACAAGTGAAATATTCAGGGGATCAATTATATAAAATGCCTGTATCAAACTTTACNGATGTAATTGCAAATGCAGGTGGCGTNGTTAAGACAGAGGCNGGTAGATCTAGAGGAATCCATATGAGAGGTGGGCGTAGCGGTGAAGTTGCTTTTTATGTGGATGGAATATTGACGAATGACCCAGTTGATCGTTCTCAAGGAGTGCAGATTGATAAAGAGTCGATTGATGTTCTTACAATATCAAAAGGTGGCTTCTCAGCAGAATTTGGTGAGGCCATGTCAGGTATTGTAACTGTGGTTACTAAGTCAGGATCGAAGCAAAACTATTCAGGTAATTTAATTTTTGAAACAGATCAAATTTCGAATAATAATTCTGTTTATAATAATGGCTATGGAAAGTATAATCTACAATTTGGTGGCCCATTTCCAGGATTAAAGAAATATTTATCATTTTATTTNTCAGGATCATATGCNGGGAGTAATATTGTAAGTCCTCGATCAATAAAACTGCCTCATAGTNCATATACNCATCCCATGGGTACTTTTAAAATGACTTTTTCACCACCGAGTTCAGGTTTTAATGCAATTATTTCAGCTTCTTTTGAAGATAAAGCTACTGAAAGCTATAGTCATAGTATTAGCAAGGGAGATTGGTTAANAGATTACTACAAAACNTTAGAGGGAAGTCGTCGTCTTAGCCTACAAATACAAAATACATTAGGCAAAAATACAGCCTGGCGATTAATGATTTCAACTTTTGAACATTATAATAATTATGGATCCGGAGAAAATNCATCTTATAAAGATTTTCATTATTTATCTACGAGGCTGGACTGGGTTTATTATGCAGAAAATAATGGTTGGTATGATCCAAAAACCCGTATTTGGAAAGAATTAACAGATGCTAATGGATTACCACTGATATCGGATAACTATTTTGTTATTGATGATTTATCCGGTGGCACAAATAATAATCCAGTGCAACTCAGTANTTTNCCTTATGAAGAGCAAGCTTTTTATTATTATTATTATACACAAGGCAATCAATTTGATTTATCTACTGGTATGTGGTCATCTGAATCAGAAAAAGTAGTGGCCTATAATCAAAGATGGCATGAGGCGGGTACATGGTATATACCTGCATTCTTAGATGATGAATCAAACTATTATAATTCACTGGATTCGGTAGCTCATTTCAAGGAGTTTGATGAAAAAGAATATGCAAGTTATCTATTTGGAGATGATGATTTTCAACGTAGTAATGATTTATGGGCATATCGTGGGAATATGCACAATGGATATTACTATGATCGTGATATTTTTAATGTCTATACATTTGGGCCAGGTCGCCCAAGAAGCCATAAGTCTGTAAGCACGCATTCAAGTATAGAATTTCAATTAAATACACAATGGAGTATTCGTAATGCAGCAAAATTTGGATTTAAGACTACAGCTAGCACAATGGATTATCGTGATATTCAATTTGCTAACCAAAATCCCTATTTTGATTCTTATAACTATGAACCATTATCAGGCTCTGCTTATGTAGAAAATAAATATGAAAATAATGATTTTATTTTAATGAGTGGATTACGATGGGACTATTTTGATCCAAATGTAGAATCATTAAAAACTAGTTTATTAGTTGATGATGGTNTTGTTGAAAGANAGCCTGCAAAGGTAAAAATCAAATTGAGCCCCAGATTAGGAATTAATTTTAACGCTTCCGATAAAACTGCAATTTATACCAATTATGGCTATTTTGTNCAATTTCCACAGTATGCTGAAATGTATCAAAATGTATATGCTGATATATCGAGCGGGTTGCCATTAGTTGGAAATCCGAATATTACCCCGGAAGAAACGATTCAATATCAGTTTGGACTTGCGCATAAACTTTCACCAACCTTAGGTCTTGAAATCATCTCATTTTTTAAAGATCAAATGAATCTTGCAACGAATAGAACATATCCTGTCTTAATAGAGGGACAAGTAGCAAGTGTTACAGTGATGGAGATGGAAGATTATGCAAAGATAAAAGGAATTGAATTCAAATTAAAATTGAACAACTTTAGTAATTTGACAGGTGACATTGATTATACATGGATGTCAGCAAAAGGAACGGGTTCAAGCAATAGAGAATATTANTATTTATATATTTTTGATTCTGATAGACCTTTNCCTGTTAAAGAATATCCAATGGAGTTTGATATTACCCATTCCGTAAAGTTTAATTTGAATTATTATTTGCCAGCGAGAAATAGTAATAGTTTTATTGGCAGACTAACAAGTGATTGGAATTTTAATTTTCAAGGAAATTTAGCCACTGGTGCACCTTACACCCCAACAGATATTTATGGAAAAGCGCAAGAAATTGGATCTAAAAGGATGCCTGGTTATAAATCTCTTGATATGCGTGTAGAAAAATATTTNAATAATTTTAGTATGTATCTTGATATAAGAAATGTATTTAACTGGGTTAATACGACATATGTTTACTCTTATAGTGGAGAACCGGATACAAATGGTCGTCCACCAGTATTCGAACGAAGTAGATATCTTCAATATATTGGCGATACTAANCCAATAAGTGGAAATATTATTTCATCAGCTGAAGAAGCTTATGATACTCACTTGCAGTTATGGAGAAGTCTATTAAANAATCCTTATAATTATTCTTCTGCAAGATATTTTCANTTCGGGATCAACCTCTGGTTTTAACATCGTTATCATATAATTATGTTTAGATTTTTTATTACGATTATTATTCTTTCCTCAACTATTTATAGCAAAAGTAAGATGACATCTGGTAAACAGATTCCGGATCGAGTAATGTATAGATCTAATACGTATGATCAGGTTCCTGACCCTACATTATCTTGGGTTGGTTCTGGTTTCTTTAGTCAATATACAATTAGTAATACTGGTCAAAGTGGAGTATTTGAACCTCCTCCTGGTTGGGAAGGTTACAATGGAGAATTTCCTGTAGGGTATGGAGCTTATAATGGGAGAACAGGTGAATTTCCAAATGGAACAAATCAATTTTATACATGGGGCGCAGGTTTATGGATTGGTGGAAAATCTGAATATTTTAATACACCTGAAGATCGTTCAATAACTATTGGGGATAAAAAGATAGAAAATGTNCGTGTTGCTACCACAGCATATTATTCAGAAATGAGTTCAATATCAAAGCTATGGCAATCAAATCAGCTTATATCTGCAGTATCTGATGGGAAACTTGAAGAGAATAAAGGAGATTTTTTATTTGGTCAAAAAAATAAGACTGTTGAAGAGTATCAAGATATATGGTCTTTTTTTGTACCACAATCTGGAGATTATTATTTTCCTAATTCTGATACATTATTTCGTCTAGATTTCGAAAATATAAATAAACGTAGAAAACAATTTCTTGCAACAAGCTCTCTTGGNTTAGATAGTAGTTTNCTATTATTNGACCCTTTNCGTGAGGATGAAAATGANAACATTAGAGGTGATATTGTTTCNGATGAAGATACGTATTGTGTTTTTGGTGATTATTTAGATGAGAGAGATGGAAAGTTTCTTTGGAATCGAGGATATGATACACGTGGCTTAGGTATTAAAGTCGAACAACGAACCTATTCATGGACAACTGATGATTATTTATATATCAATTTTAAAATTACAAATATGAATGATTTTCCCCTAGATAGTATCTACGTAGGGTATTTTATGGATAATGATGTGGGTTATGCTGATGATGATTTGATAGGCTTTGATCGATCATTAAACTTAGGGTATTCATACGATTCGGATTCAGAAGAATCTGGATGGATTGCCCCAGCTGGCTATTTGGGGTCGGTGTTTGTGGAAACACCTGTTGATTCCATAGGTGATCCTTCTAAAGGAGTTCCTCCTGCTGGTAGCGAATTGAATGATTGGCANATAGGTNTAACTGGNTTNCAGACATGGATTCGTTCAGATCTTGGACAAAGTGAGGGACATCCAGGTGATGTGGATGATGATGAAATGGATCATATCAAATATTTTCAATTGTCAATGGTTGATAGTTTTGAAGTATTCGAAGANCCACAAGATGTAAGACAATTAGCTACCAGTGGACCTGTTATTCGATTAGATCCTGGAAAATCTATTAGTGTCACAGTTGCTTTAGTTGCAGGATCATCCTTGTCAGATTTAAAGAAGAACACGCAATCAGCAATAGATAAGTTTAATGCAGGTTATATTGGAGCTGAAGCACCACCATCACCAAAATTAAGTGNCCAGCCAGCACATGAAGCTATTTATCTATCATGGGATAATTTCCCTGAGACAGTAATTGATCCATTTAGTGGTAAATCTGATTTTGCTGGATATCGAGTATATCGATCCCTTTCAGGTCTTCAAAATGATTGGATGTTGCTTACTGATTATGATGTTGTAGGAGATTCATCAGAATGGTCAGGTATTGTTGAATACTCAAAGGGGACCTCAAACGCCATATCAAAGTTTATTGGTCCTTTAGGTGTTGGGGATATTAGTGCTAACCCATCGATAGATGCGATAGAGGATCGTTTTATTGAAGCAGAATACACAATTGAACTAATGGGCCATCAAATTGAGATTGATGGGGTTACTATTGATACATTAAAAATGGTGATATATAACGTAACAAATCGACAAACTGTGTTACCAAATATTGCTGCAATGACTATGGGNGAAGGTTTTCGAACATATGCTGAATATGATAGTACTGCCATGCAAGCTCTAAGCGGAACATTATCTGATATCGATTTTTATAGAGATGGATATTTTATTTATATTGATGGTTTTTTTGTGAGATTATCTAATGGTGAATATAAGGATTTGGATTTAGATGGTGTAATTAGNGATATAGAAATAGCCCAGCAGTCCTTAAGCCCGAGGGATGGTGATATTTTTATCGTAAAAACATTCTCCGCACAAGAAATNGGAAATCAAAATGGCTTGTCATATACNTATCTAGATGAAGGCTTGATTGATGGAATGAATTATTTCTATTCCGTNGTTTCCTATGACCAAGGTGTGCCAGTAGCAGATATTCCTCCATTAGAAAGTAGTTTATATCAAAATATTATAATGGTTCGTCCACAGCATATGGCTTTAGAATTAGAAGGCAAACCAAAAATTTCTAATTATGTACATACTGGTCCCTCCACAGGTCAGTTTTTAAAAGCAATCACTAGTTATGAAAATCTAACAGGTCATAATTATGAAATTCACTTTTTTCAAAATGATCCATTACAATCAACTAATGAATCAGCTGATTATGGAATTTTAATTGATTCTATTCTTGCNGATGTTGGTAGTATTGANCCNTTAANNGATCTNNTTCCNGGNGAAAATTNTGTNGATACNNTNAGTATTGCAGGTTCTTTNTCAGAAATTNATGGGAGTCTTCCATTAGGTGTTGTNGTTCCCGGGACTTTTAATTTGACGATTAATGGTATTCAATTAAATGATGTAGGAAATGGAATTATTCAAGGAGTGTCTAATGGGGATACGGTGAAAGCTGTCTTAAACTACGGTGATGGAGTCCTTTCTCTATCATCTGAAATATCTTCGTTATTTTTGGGTGGAAGCGTCTCTGCTCAGTATAGCTATAACCCATTAATTCTTGAAGAGATGTCCAGTAACAACTTTACTGGAAAATTAGTTCCAGAAACAGTTTATGGTTTATCGTCTACTAGTATTTTAGATGAAGAAGTAAATACAAATAATCATGGTTTTATTTTTATGGTAACAAATCCTTCTTTAAGTATTGACTCTGTATATTGGAACTTGGGTACGAATGTAGCTGATGTATTTAAATTCGATTTGCGATCTCAAAGTTTAGAACCCTATGATTATTATATAACATTTTATGATAATTCTGATTCATTGATAGCAGATACATCTGCAGTAGGATTCTTCCGATATAATAATAATGGAGATGATTCATTCTTTGCCCAACGAAACCCCATTAGTATATATAACATGACTTTGGATCAAAAGGTTTGGTCGTATAATATTAGAAGAGCTCAAGAAAAAAAATACTTATGGTGGGTTTTGGATGAAGACAATGGTGCAAATACTAAAAATGTTTTTCGAATATTAACAGAGCAGGCACAAAAAAATATAGCGCTTAATCCTACAAGTTTTGAAGTAACGTTTTTACCATTTGATGAAAATATTGTTGGTGGGGANNCATTATCTTATCCGGATGGACCAAATNCAGAAACCCCTGATACATTATTTATGAAGACATCCAGACCTTTAACAGTAAATGATAAATTCACATTCTATACTGTNAATATGCTTGATACAATAAGTCGCGCTTCATTAAGTGAAATAAAAGTAGTTCCTAATCCNTATATTGTTCGNGCNTTNTGGGATCANAACCGNTTTAACCAGCATATAGATTTTCGTCATTTACCTGCTTCNTGTACNATTAGAATTTTCAATGTTGCAGGTGAATGGATTACAACACTAGTAAAGGATGGAATTGTTGGTAATAATGAAGTATATGATGAAGAAGGTTCTCTATCATGGGATTTAAGAAATTATGAAGGTTTNAAAGTTGCCAGTGGATTATATCTTTATCAGCTAGAAGGAGANCTGTTAGGGGAAACAGTCTATAAAGAAGGTAAAATTGCAATTGTATTAGGTCCTTAATGATGAAAACAAAATTTCATAATACGTTAATTATCTTNTTATTTATCTGTCATCCTCTTATTGCAGGTCAAGGGAGCGCTGGTGCAAAATTTTTGCAAATTAATACAACAACAAGGGGGTCTGCAAATGCGGGTACGATGGTTGCTAGGCCCGGTTTAATTGATGCATTAAGTTATAACCCTGCAACAACCGCTACCTTAACTGGATCTAATTTTGTTATTCATCATTCAAATTATTTTGTGGACATGAGTTTTGATTATATATCTTTTACTTATAATGTTCCTTCTTTTGGAACTGTATCAATGGGGTTATTGGGTTTACTTTCAGGCGATATTGAAGAAACCACGGAATTACAACCTCTTGGCACTGGTAGAACGTTTACTGCAAATGATTTTGCTGGATTTGTATCCTTTGCACGTAGCATAACTGATAAATTTAGTGGTGGGGGTACCATTAAATATGTGATACAGAACATAGACAAGTTAACTGCAAGTGGTATAGCTTTCGATATGGGTGCAATATATAAAGTTGGTTTATTCTATGATATGACTATTGGTTTTTCAATAAAGAATTTTGGCGGCGACATGAAATATGCAGGAGAGAATCTTCAACAAACAATTAAACTCAGTGATAATATTTTTGAAGAAGAGGATGTAAGAATNGAAGTNTCTTCAGAAAATTATTCATTGCCAATTAGTTTTGACTTGGGATCATCTTTAACAATTCCTATGAGAGCAAGTGATCAATTAATCCCTAGTTTAGCTATTCACAATATTGCAGATCAGGCTGAATTTTTATCATTTGGGTTAGAATATAATTTTGGAGAATTGATGTATTTTGTTATTGGACATGGTAATTTGAATAGCATGTTCGATAATAAAGCATCAGAAATAGANTTAAATGGCAATATGCGTGGATTTACTGGTGGATTTGGTCTTAATCTTCGCCCTGTATTTAATACGAAAAGTTGGGTTTCTTATTCATTTGAAGACCATAAATATTTTGCGCCAATTCATTCATTTGAAGTGACGATAGAGTTTTAACTTATAAAATAAAANAGTAAGAGAGANTNACTATGTATAATAAAATNGTAAAATTAGTTTTTGCNGTAATANTAATTACTCAGCCAATTTTNANTGCTAANGAAGGTAGNANNTCNAGCNNTCAAAGATTGANTAAGAAANAGNGCTGAAATNAANTCATGTGGATGTGGAATGAATCACCGTCTTNGGTGTNNNTATTNNTCGTGATGGTGAACGNACAATTACAGATACAATATCATATTATACNGNTCCNAGNTATGTNGAAGATTANAGTGANTTTATGTCNGGTTATCAAACANCTGGNGATGATTCNGTAGTAACAAGAATTCATTTATTAACTGCTGGNNTTATTAANCAATNTCATGTGATGACANGAGNNATAGATCCAGATGGAAATGTGGNCGATGATTATGCCCCTGTAGATGTGTGGATNTATGGTCCTGCCTATCAACAAGATGATGAAGGATTATGGCATAGTCAATATCCAAGTATGGCAAATACGTATGATGGAGCGCTTCCGAGTTCAATTCAACTCTTAATGCCTTATACAATTCCAACAATATTCTCTAATAGTGCTCCGGATAATCATTTTAATGCAGAAGGTCTATGGGATCCATGGGCTGCTACTTCAGGAGGTTGGAATGTTTTTGACTTTCCAACATGGACTCTAGACGGCTTAGGAATTAATGTAATTTCGGATTCCCTTGGTGTTCCTGATGATATGCTGTATGTATATGCAGGATATAATATGGCTTCTACTCCTGGAGTTGATAACATTGCAACGATTTGGCAAGATGGGACACCAGACCCCAATGATAATTGGTCCTGTCGTTCCACTTTACATTCTATCGCTCCTGAAGGTGGGGCATGGTATGGTATCTGGAATGGTGAATATCCTTATCATCATTTGACTCAAGCGGTTGTGCAATATGAGGCAGTGCCTCCATTCGTTGAACAATTACCGGACTTTAGCGATACATGGGCTGAGGAAAAACAAGTCTGGGCAGATGTCGTGGATCTTGATGGTGATGCTTTTGCTTGTACTTTAAATGTAACTATTTCACCAGTAGGTGCGAATCCTTACGAACAGCAACATGCAATGAGTGAAGATGTTGAAGTAGAAGGAAGATTTTTAGCAAACGTATCCATGGATGTAGGTGATACAGTAAATTTTTATGTTCGTGCAACAGATGTAACAGGAAGATCAAGCTCAAGCAGTCTTCGTTCCTTTGTTCGCGTAGCTGCACCAAGTCCATCTCAAACAGTACTTGTATTACAGGATGGGACAAGAGATAGTCTTGGTGGATCATGGGGGTCAATTTATACATCGGCAACCGGACTAAATCCTTTATTTGGATCCACGGGTTACTATGTATGGAATGTGAATGATCATAGTGGAGTTGATTATGATGTCATAAACCACTCTAATTTTGAATTGATTGTAAAACATGGATGGGCAGGAGGTGCGATGCCATCTACAAGTGATGATGTTCATGGTTTTGGTGATTTTCTTGATCGTGGAGGTCGTTTATTATATTCTGATATGGATTATTTTTGGAAAACTGGTTTAGGATCGGAAGGAACTTTTTCTGAAGGAGATTTTGCATATGAATATCTTGGACTATCCTACTATTGGAATGACCCAGATAATGATGGAGATGGTACCAATGGTGGTAGTGGAGATTTAAACCATTATGGTGAAAATAATGATCCAGTTACTGGCACTTGGGAAGACAATGCTTATGGTCCACTAGATTACGAATTAATAGGTTGGACAAATTGGGGGGATTTTATGAGCGTTGAAGATGCAGAACATGTTTTTACGGGTGATCAGTCTTTTAATAAAACTGGATCTCGATATAATAGTCTTGGCGCAGATGCACCATTTAAAACTGTTTACTTTTCGTTCCCTATTGAAGCTGCACAGGATTTTACTACTTTGTTATCTAATTCAGTAGATTGGCTTATGGGATTAGGAGGACCAGAAGGATCCATATCGCAAGCGACACCTCAGGATGGTGAGACCGTTGATTTAAGTTCTACGGATCAATTAACATTCTTGTTTGGAGGAAGTGTTTCGGATCCAGATGGCGATTTAATTGGATACAAAGTTGTGCTTGATGGTGATTTAGCTATGCTTGATGTTCCAGCAACGGATGGAATATCTGTGAGTCTTTCCGCTAATGAAGTAACGGAGATGATAGGTGAGAATCAGTCCCTGTCTGGAACATGGAAAGTTGTAGCCTCTGATGGATTGGAATCAATTGAATCTGATACTCGTACTCTTACAGTTGTAACAGGAATATTATCTACTATGGAAGAAGTGCTTCCGAAAGACTTTACTTTAATGGGTAATTATCCGAATCCGTTTAATCCTGATACGCAAATTCGTATTGAAATACCTGTACGTGCAGATCTTACTATTGTGATCAGCGATATTCTTGGTAGAGAAATTAATCGTTTAGGAAATCAAGTATATTCAGCAGGTATGCATAGTTTTTCATGGGATGGAAAACATTNTTCTGGTAATCAAGCTCCATCAGGTATTTACTTTTATGAAGTAATTGCAAATGATTTGACTTCTGGAAAGAANNTNTATCGNGCNTCNGATAAAATGGTNTTAATGAANTAATTTNANATTTNTTTNATTNATAATNANNGAATGAGTAATTATTAATNNANGAACGTATAAATTTATAGAGGNATTATTNTATANAACTNNTTATATGAANANANTANTAACAATANTGATTATTCTATTTTTTAGTCNAAATNNNCTGAANGCTATTAATAATCCTTTNTTNCTNATNAATAAAGATCTANATGATGGNTTATTAANTGANNNTGAAGCAGTTGAATTAAAGNCTCGTACATTATTAATTCCTGAATCTTTACCAGGTCGCTATCAATTTGAAGANCCTGATTATATCCCTTGTGGNNTAGGNATNATTGATGAGGCANAAGAATACNATGATCAACTTCCTAGTGANTTGCAAATCAAATTAGATAATATCAATAATGATCTTGANNAAAGATCAAATGATAGGGTATCATACTTCACACCGGAAGGAAATGTTCAGCTTAATTATCAATTAANTGGTGAAGANGGNNTAACNGGAANCAATGCNCAGGANAACGATAATAGTGGNCATCCTGATTTTGTTGAAAATATGGGNCAATATATNGAAGATGCTNTNGCTNTATATNTTGATTTAGGATGGATTAACCCNTTAACATGTACTAGTAATACCATGTTTTTAGTAACTATAGAATATCAGTCAGGNACCTATGGATATGTTCCTGGAAGTAGTTATCATAGGATTTATATGAGTAAGAATTTAAATGATAGCCAAAATAAGCTCACAACCTCCCATGAACTTCATCACTTGGTTCAGCATGCGTATACTAGTTGTGATGGTGATCCAGGCCCAAGTGGTTCTTGGTATAGAGAATGTTCTTCTCAATGGGCTGAAGAAATAGTGTGGGACGAGTTAAATGGGTATGAAGGATACGATCAAGCATTTCAGAATGAACCGTATCGAAGCTTAGATTATTTTGNATCTGGAGGTTTATACCAGTATGGNTCTACAATNTGGAATCTTTTTATCCATGAAAATTTTGGTGATAGTGCTGTTAAGAATATATGGGAGACACCAATTAGTGGTACGATTTCTGCTATGAGCAATTACTTTACAAATAATGGATCTAACTTTGTTGACGAGTTCACTAAGTTTTCTGCTTGGCGTCATTTTACTGGATCAAGATCTCATGGAAATTATTATGAAGGTGAATTTGAGGAAGCAAGCAATATATCACCTGTAGCGATAACACGCACTGCNACTGGTGCTCTAGTAAACTATACTCCTCCATCGAATAAATTACCAGATGACTTAGGTGTTAATTATGTGAAAATTAATAGAGGATCTGGTTCACAGGATAATTTATTAATACAGTTTGATGGTGATGCAAATTTCAACTGGAGATTNAAAGTTTTTACGCATCAAGGTACATTAGATGATGGTTTTGAAATTCCTGTTGATATCAATNCTGATGGGTTTGCTGTGTTAAATAATTGGACCTCGTATAATGCTGCAACCGTTAATCCCATTGTGACTAGTANAGGCGGAGCTAATGCTAATTATATANTAACNNTNATGTCAATTGAAAATTTACTTTTACTGGATGATATTGAATTTNCNGTTNCNGGNGATAANNCNTATCCTGANCCAGGTGAAACAATTTCNNTTATAGTNACTGTNGCTAANTATGGGAATNNNCTTTCTTCTGTTTCGGGAGAGATTTCTACAGATCANTCTGGNATTACTATANCNGATNCNACTACTNANTTTGGAACAGTTGCCACCAATGAACNATCAGANAATACNAATGATCCTTTTATTATTCAGATCAGTGAAAATGTTGAACTTGGTATGGCANTATTTGATATTACTCTTACGTTTGATGGAAATGAAACAGTNACAGAGGAGTGGCAAATTAATATTGGNATACCNCCAATTTTACTNGTTGATGATGATAATGGAGATAATTCAGANGAAGGATTTGTAGCTGGTTTAGATTCTCTAAATATTAGTTATGAGATTATTGANAGAACTTCCACCACATTAGATAACATATTATTAGATATACGTGATGTTGTGATTTGGAATACGGGATCTGCAGATGGAAATGGTTTATCTGAAGTTGAAAAGACAGCTATTATGGAATACTTANATTCTGGAAAGAACCTTTTTCTTTCTGGTANTCATTTAGGNNAAGAACTGGCAGATAGTGAATTATTNANTNATTANTTAGAAATNNGNTATGCAGGTTTTCGTACTGGTGGNATATTNCGNGGNGTNGAAGGNGANCCNATNGGTGTAAATNCAGATAATANNNTATTTTTNTCACTTGGNAGNGTTGGNATTGATTCNTTATCAACNTNTGGTGATCCNAGNNCNAGNCTTTCTTTTTANTATAATGGNGANGAATCTCATGGNGCAGTATTACGTTATTCATCNCCNGANTATCGAGTNATTTTTTCTGCCTTTAATATGGATGCAGTNTCNCCNCCAANNTCANCNTTTTTAAGTGATAAAGATTATGTTTACAGTGTGTTGAATTATTTGTTATCTGATGTGGAATACCCTGATGCACCAACACTGTTATCACCTGCTTCAGGATATATAGATACTCTAATGTCATCCGATGATAATATAGATTTCTCTTGGAGTAATTCTGATCTCGAAGGTGAGAACACTTTCTTTATTCTTGAAGATCCTGAGGTTATTCGACCGATATTTACACATAACACACTGCATGAAGTCTCTACACAATTATCCTATGATACCTTATTATCTATATTTGGTTTTGTTGATAACAAGGAATTATTTTGGGGAGCTTATACTAAAGTGGACGGTGAAGTATCTATAAGTGATTTGAATTCATTTGAGATTACTCTAATGAACCAGCTATCGGTTGATGAAAATGTTCATATTCCTGATAAATACCATTTATCTAATGCATATCCTAATCCGTTTAACCCTCGAACAAGCTTTGCATTATCAATCCCATTAATGAGCTATGTAAATGTAAAAGTGTATGATTTAATGGGTAGAGAAGTTGCCATTATTGCTCAAAATAATTATGAACCAGGAACATATACAATTTCTTGGGACGGCACATTTAAGGATAATTCTCTTGCTACTAGTGGAGTGTATCTTTTAATTGCGGAAATGGGAGAAAAATTGTTCAGCAAAAAACTAATTTTAATGAAATAAAGAATTGTTGGATTTTGATTAAATCATGAATAGCTTAGATTCTAGCAGTATTAAAATAGTAAAAAATATGAAAAGATATATTTTATCAATAATTACACTTCTAACTGCAAATATATATGCGTTGGATTGCCCGGCTGATTCAGCTTATCATACAGATCTCAGAACTTTATTACCTAATGGATCACCAAATCCTACGTTTAATCAAGTTATTGCTACTGGATTATGTGGATGTGTTGGCTTTACTTCTGAGTTGTCAGGGATTGAAGAGGACTCTACACTTACATTAACTTTATTATTAAATGATAATGAACCTATTCGAGGTGCACAAATTGATATTTATCATGATGCTGGCTCAGCTTTAAGTTATGATCAGGGTGGAAATGTAGTAAAAGGAGAAAAACTTGAAGATTTAGATGATCCAACTACTTCGACAGTAATTGAATCCATGACTTTATTGGCTAATGAGATGGATGGATTTGTAAGAGTGATGGCCTACAGTACATCACGAGCTAATACTGTTGGCGATGGAATGGAAGGGTTTTTATTCCATCTTACTTTTAAAGCTGTTAATGGACTTGCTTCTTTACCTGCTACAATATCTTTTGGTCTTGGTTCTTTAGATCTTCCTGGTACATCCATGGATCCAGAAATCTTAAATGTTGCATGTAGTTTTCCTGACACTTCTAATATGGTTGCCTTTAGCACAACAAATCTAGGCGTTATGGCAGAAAATGGAATTCCTTTAAAATATAATTTATCACAGAATTACCCTAATCCCTTTAATCCCTCAACTAAGATTTCATTCGATTTAATTGAAGGAGGGAAGTCAACTTTAATTGTATATAATCTTCTTGGTAAGAAAATAAATACTCTTATGAATGCTTCATTGAATGCAGGTCATCATAGCATTGAGTGGAATGGCCTTGATTATAATGGCCAATCAGTTGCATCGGGTGTCTATTTTTATGAATTACGATCTGGTGATTTTATAGCAAAGAAGAAAATGCTTTTGCTTCGATAATTACTCTATATAATCTTTTTCCGTATTCCTATATTTAATATATAGGGAATCTTTTTATCCTTATTTCTTTTTAATCCAATCTTCATTGAAAATAGCATGTTGAATTGTTTTACCTTTTTTCTCTTTTAAGGAATATGTTAGATGGATTAATCCATCTGATGATTGAATTAATGATGGATATGCTAATGTGACACCACTATTATGCTCATGTTTACCAATATATTTTTTTACATCCCATGATTTTCCCTCATTAAATGATAATAAAATAGCCATCTGATTTCGACTAGATTCCGTATCATTACAGGCCATTATCCAATTGCCATTCTTTAGTTGTATAACTTCAATACTTGAGCTAGGATTGGGTATTTTTGTATCTGTAGCAAATGACCAAGTTTCACCATTATCTTTGGAAATACTTTTTAAAATCCTTTTTGGATCTAAACCAGAGTCTCTCATGTATGCTATAATATGACCATTCTTCTTTTGCACCAAACTTGGTTGTATAGGACCAAGTCCAACTACTGGATTACTTGCTTTCCAATTTATTCCATTATCATCGCTTATTGCCATAATGGATACATTGTAACCATCAGAATAAAGTGGTAATAATATTCTGCCAGATTCTAATGATAAAGGGTGTATACGAGTCATCCATCCTTTNTGTCTNTTTTCAGGATCNTTTGCNGCATCAATGATTAATCTCGAATATGGTAAAGCATATTCAGCCCACATTGGTTCATCAATGTGTTCTTCAAAAGCTAGTTGAATGGTTTCAGAAAACTTTTCTCCTGGTTTGAGAATGATATTATCTTGCCAATTCCAATCCGGANNTCCTTTATTGAAATAATTGATAGATGTTCTANATCGAAGCATTGAATTTTCCCATCGATTAGCACGTACAGCTATCCAGAATAACCATAATTTTTCGTTATTATCAATCCAGAGAACAGGATTNCAGTCTGGTAAATTTGGAGTATCTGCCATATCAAAAACATCATCCCATTTATTACTACCTTTTTTAAGGCGACTTCCNTTTATGAGTACATCGTTAGCAGTTCTTTCACCTGAGCCATGAAACCAACAGGATAACAGATCTCCATTTGGTGCTTCAATAATACTACTTCCGTGTACATGTTTATCTTGTAAAGGGAAGATAGAATTTTGTTGAAAAAATGGCTCNCCACTTATAATACTATAGTACAGTGAGAACAATAAAAACTTCTTCATGTTTATTTCAATTTTAAAATCTNATCTATCAATGAAGANGTGCTTTTATCTGGAATCAAATCAANAATTTCTACACTACCACCATGTGATATNACTGTGTCTGCACCAACAACATTATCTATTGAATAATCGCCACCTTTGANCAGAATATTTGGNAGNAATTCTTTAATTATTTTATCTGGNGTATCATCATCAAATCCNACNACCATATCCACAGAGTTAATTGCATCTAAAATAATTGCTCTATCATCAAAATTTTGAATTGGACGATCATTGCCTTTTAANTTTTTAACAGATCGATCACTATTTAGACCAACAATTAATTTATCGCCTTTGCTTTTTGAATTAGAGAGCAGATCAATATGGNCACTATGAATTAAATCATAACAACCATTAGTAAAAACAATCTTATTTCCAGAACTTTTCCACTTATTACTTTGAGTAATAGCTATTTTCCAGCTAAGTGCAATCATGGAATAGAAATATCCATTATTATTTAAATAAATTAATTATACTAAAGTACGATTAACTGGATCCCATTCTATCCTACGTCCTTGAAGATATGATTCTGTTGCCATATGGCATGTCACACCTTCATGTAAGGCTTCTTCAATATTACAAGTAGGTAATGTTTTACTTCGGATAGAGTCGAGCCAATCTTGTACATGTAGATGCGTTGAATCNACTCGTTTTCCATCACGATATGTATACAATAGGCCTTTGTTTGCAAAATATTGAGATGTTGCTGAGGTGATTCCGTCAATTTGTTTTGAACCTGGTGCATATGAATAAATAGGATATTTTGAATTAATCACACCTTTTTCAATACGGTCTTTATATCTTGTAGAATATGGATCAGCTTTCACAATAAAACCTCCAAGTGGACCAGTATTTGATTCTCCACCAATTTGCATAGTAGCATCATGGCCCATTATTCTATTCCCGCGATTATTTAAACTTGATAAAGTTGCACTATATAATACAGTCAAATCTTTATCAGGATATTCTAATGTTGCATTCCAAACATCTGGAACATCTCTNCCATCTTTATAATAATATATNCCNCCAGATGATGAAGCATACTTAGGAATACCTAGCCCCATTATTTGGTTAATCTGATCAAAGTCATGNGANAACAGNTCTCCAGAAAGTCCTGTTCCATAATCATACCAGCATCTCCATCTAAAAAATCTTNTTAATGCTTCTTCTCCGAACGGTATTTTATTAGGNGATGGTTCTTGAAANGTTTCCCAATCAATTGTTTTTGCATTTCCTTTCGGATCAATCCCCCACACCCAAGCTCCACCGGGAGAATTTCTATTNGTCGTTAATTGTANAAGATTAATAGGNCCAAGTAATCCCTGGTTAATAATTNTCTTTGCTTGTTCATAGGCTTCTACTTGTCTATTTTGATGTCCAAGTTGGAACGTAATCCCAGTTTCTTTTACCGTATCATATAATTCAATTGTCTCATCAAATGTTCTTGTTAAACCTTTTTCACAATACACGTGCTTACCCGCTTTTGCAGCAGCAATTGCAACTCGTGAATGCCAATGATCAGGTGTCGCAATGATAACAGCATCAATATCTTTATTTGATATTAAGTCAGTATAATGTTTATAACGAACAGCCGANTCTTTAGGTCTTCCACCAGCACGGATCTCATTCTTGGAAGCTGCTATTCCTAATTCAGCCCTTGCATCGAATAAATCACAAACACCAACTAGGGAACAATTAAGATCTGTTTGAGACATAAATGTTTCAAATCCTTTATCAAGTTTGTTCTTTTTNGCTCTTTCAGCTGCGTTAGATGTCCATCCTGGCGTTGCAAAACCAAGACCCCTTGTAAGATGACCGCCACGACCACCATACCCGACTATACCAACTCGCAAATGGTCATTATTACCAATATTTTTCACTATTGAAGGAGCTTTACTATCTTTAATAAGATCTTGTAAAAGGTTTGATTTCTTTAGTTTATCTAACCGTAATTTTTGCCACAGCTTNATAAAGAAAAATCCCAGTACAGGAANNGTGGNNAATCCCTTTANAACTTCCCTNCGATTCAATAAGTCAGCATTTGATTTTTTATTTTCTTGACTCATTATTTATCTCCTAATGAATTTGATTGTGATGAATTGATTAATCGGTCCAGACCTATAAATTGACTACTTGGGAAAAGATATAAAACATATAATGCGAAAGCTTCAATAAGGTTTTTGTTTACTAATATATAACTACCTTCACCAGGTCTTCCATATTCTAANCCTATAAACGGAGGTGCGAATAAATAGTATAGTAATACAAATCCCATTCCTACAAGAGNACCATACNTGCTAAATAATCCTAATACTAATGATAANCCAACTAATGTNAGTCCCCACATATTTATAAAATCAGTTAAACTTAACATAGATGCGTTCGCNACAATTANTTTAGCTAATGAAGANAAAANCCATTTAGAATCAAGTAAATATGCAGCTGAACTCCAATAGGGGTTAATTATTTTAGATATACCTTCATAAAGGAAATGCCATCCTATTAGTAAACGTAATATAACNAGACCAGTAAGTTGCGATTCCGAATAGGNATCATTTTTCATAAGATNAATTTTCATTTTACCCCTTCCTAANTTAAAAACTATTAAAATCTACAAATANAAACTGATAATTAATAGAATGCTTTATTATTTATCCATTTGATTAATATAATATTCATCAAATGCAGCTAATAAGCTTTCTTGTCCAGAATAAGGAGAAGGGGAATATTTTTTAGAATTTATTCCTAATTGAGAATATTCGCATATCTCCCAATCTTGTTTATTNGTTTTATCCCAAAAGTCNATGGCTTCATATATAGAATTTTTATGGTTATTAGCGTTTTCTTCTAAAAACAACCAAGAACAGTTTACTATACATTTGTCANCACCATTTGGCCAAACNGTATGATACATAACATATTCAGGATGAAGACTTAATAACATATTTGGAAATAATGAGTAATAATATACNCGATGTAAATCCCGTCCTTTTANACCTTTTATGGGCGGGCAACAATATTTTCCACTGGNAGTTATACTTTCTTTATCAGAGTTGAAATTCATGTACCCACCAAGAAANGGACCTGNATATAAATTGTTTTNCCCTCCTAAATAATTATGAATTTCTGCAAGTTGTGGATGTATCANTGGACAATGATAGCACTCACAATAATTTTGGATAATTAATTTCCAATTACAATTAANGGTATATCTTTTTTTATCTATAACACTAAGATTTTTNAGTTCCCAAGAATGTAGAAGATTATTTATTGGTTTAAATGTTTCATTAAGGTTGCTAGGATTTTCGTTAAGATTAATAAAAAGAAATCCTTTCCATTGTTTTATTTTTATAGGGAATAATGGATAATCACTCTTATTAAAATCATTGGTCTCCTCCATATGTGGTGACCCAACTAATTTTCCATTTAGATCATAAGTCCAGCCATGGTAAGGACACTGAATTGTCTTAGAAAACTTTCCTTNGTTGTTATTACAAATTCGCGTTCCNCTATGACGACATACATTAAAAAATGCTTTTATCTTATCCTTGTTAGATTTCAATACAATAATACTTTCACTCCCAAGCTGAATAGTAATATACTGACCCTTAGTTGTTAAATCAGAATCTCTCCCTATGCANACCCAGTTATTATGAAAAATNTTTTTGAACTCTTGATTAAGAATATCCAGTTGAGTATAAAATTTTCTTGGAAGGGTTTTTGAACCTTTTATTAGTGTATCAGCTGTCTTATGAAATGTCAATTCTTTAATACCTCCATAGCTGCATTATATCCATTCGTACCGTGTAGTCCACCACCGGGATGAGTTCCAGAGCCACATAAAAATAAATTATTTATTGGCGCTTTATATTGGCATGAACTTATTGTTGGTCGCATAAACATAAATTGATCCAGTGTCATTTCACCATGATTTAAATTTCCCTCTGTCAGTCCAAATTCATTTTCTAGATCTAATGGGGATATAATGCTAGTGTGTTTAATTATTGATCTAATATTTGGGATCACTTTTTGTAATGTATCCACAACGTTATTTTTTAATTGATCTTTTACGCTATCGGACCATTCAGTATTTCGCAAATGATATGGAGCATATTGTATGGTCGCTGAAAGGACATGTTCTCCTTTCGGTGCAAAATTAGAGTCTAAAACTGATGGTATAACAAACTCTACGTACGGTTTATCAGAAAGTTTACCATATTTNACAGCATCAGAAGCNCGCTCCAAATATTCTACNGAGGGACTGATTGANAAGATTGTTTTCATTTGTTCTTTACTGATACCTTTAACTTCAGGAAGNCTACTTAAAGCAAAATGTATTCGCGCTGTACTTCCTCGATATCTAATATTATTAATTTGTGTTCTAAAGTTTGGGGTCAAATTTGATGGACCNACTAGNTTCAAAAAGGTATTATTAGGATCTAAACTCGAAACAATTTGTTTTGCCATAATTTGTTCACCATTTTCAAGAGAAACACCATTGCATACATTTTGATCCGTATTAATAGATATAACTTTTGTAGAAGTTTGAATCTCTACATTAAANNTTTCAGCANAGTTTTTCANAACTATAGCANATCGTTCNGTNCCACCNTTGGNAAATTGAANATTATGAAATAATCCATTGCCATGAACATGTTGATGTAAAAGNTTATATCCCGTTCCNGCAGCATANGGNCCAAATGAAAGATGGTGTATGCCNGCAGTAGATATGGAGCTTCGGAGTAATTCATTTTCAAACCATTCATCAACTANTTCAGGCATCATCATNGGTGCAACACGAAATAGATCCACNACACCTCGAGTTCCATGTTTCCTGATAGGCGATANNATAGATCGCATTCCTAAAATTTCTTTTATTCCAATATTTGGTAAAATTGGAGGTGTTAATTCATAAACTTTTTCTAAAAACTGAGATAGTTTTTCAATATAAGAGGTAAAATNTNTCCATCGTTCAGAATCTTTTTTAGAATATTTTGCAATTGAATCTATTGTTTTAGTTACATCTTTNTGGAAAGCAATNTACTCACTATTCTCTCCAAGAATAATTCTGAGTATTTCAGGTTGNACTAATTCTAGACCATTANTATCCAAGTCTAATAGCTTGGCTAANCGNGNNTCTACCCATTTAATAGTATCATTGATTACATTNCATTTAAATCCCGGGGCAAANTCCATTGAAGACGCCATTCCACCAACTNTATCTCTGGATTCTANAANAAGAACNCGCTTTCCTTTCTTACCNAAAATAGATGCAGTAGCNAAGCCATTGATTCCAGCACCAATTACAATNACATCATAAGTTTTCATTNCCAAGTTCCTANTATCTTTTTTGCTGCCATTTCACCTGGAGAACCTGTAATTCCTCCTCCAGGATGNGTTCCAGATCCACATTGGAAATAATTNTTGATCGGNGTTGTGTAGTCAGCCCATTTCACTGCAGGTCGTAAAGAGAATAGCTGTTGAAGGGTTAGTTCGCCATGAAAAATATTCCCTTCAGTTAAACCAAATGTTNATTCTAGATCTGCAGGTGTNAGTACTTGACGATGCAAAATAATATCTTTGATATTTGGNGCATATCTTGANATCGTATTNATTACCGCATCGCCAAATGAATCTCTTTTGTGATCATTCCAACCCTCATTTAAATCGTAAGGTGCATATTGAACAAAACATGACATAACATGTTTACCTGGTGGGGCCATATCAGGATCTAAAACAGATGGTAGAATGATATCCATAAATGGAGCCTCTGAAAAATTACCATATTTTGCATCATCAAATGCTTTTTCTAAATGATCATATGATGGACTAATNGAAATTGCGCCACGNAAATGGTGCCCATCACCGGGCAGACATGTAAAATTAGGTAGNGCATCTAAAGCTAANTTTACTTTCCCAGAAGAACCTCGAATTCTNAAATTCTTGATTGCAGAAACAAAATCCGATGGAAGATCTGATTTATCTATCATTTTTAGAAAAGTAAGTTTTGGATCTAGTCCAGATATAACAATATTTGAATTGTATTCATCTCCATTATCTAAAGCCACACCTGTTGCACGACCATTTTTAACAATAACTTGTTGAACAGATGATTCTGTCATTATTTCTACACCAAAATGTTCTGCAGATCTTGCGATTGCCATACTTACGCCACCAGTTCCACCTCGCTGAAAACCCCAAGCCCTAAAAGCACCATCAATATCTCCCATATAATGATGAAGCATCACATAAGCAGATCCTGGAGAGCGAGGACCCATAAATGTACCGATTATTCCACTTGCAGACATTGTNGCTTTTAATGGTTCATANTCAAACCATTCATCTAAAAAATCTGCTGAACTCATGGTCATNAGNTTTNTTAAATATTCAAATTGTTTCGATGATAGTGATTTAACATGATCTAATAATTTTTTTGTTGCAAAAAGATCTGAAANTGATGGTCGAATTGGNTTTGGGGCAATTGTTTCAAGTATGGGTCTGACTGCCATACCAATTTGTCCCATTGCAGGTCCAAATCTCATATAATTTTCAGCATCTTTTTTTGAATGGCGAGCTATTTCACGGTATGTTTGATCAGAATCAGCTGTGCGAATTAGATAATCATTCTCTAGTGGAGTCATTGTGCTTTCCAAAGGAAGAAGCTCCAATCCAAACTTTGGTAACATCAATTCACGCATGACATTAGATTTCATTAAGCTGACTACATAGGAGCAAACTGAAAATTTNAATCCTGGAAAAACTTCTTCTGTTACTGCAGCTCCACCTAGTACGTGNCTTCTTTCAAGTACAAGCACCTTTTTCCCTGCTCGCCCAAGGTAAGCAGCAGCAGTAAGNCCATTATGACCACCACCAATTACGATAGCATCATATTTNTTNATTTTGGACATGATCGTTTCCTTTCGGGATCGNAAAAGGGAGTTTTTACTACAGTTGCTTTTGTTAGTTTTCGAAANTGTTCAACTTTTAATTCGAACATTAATTCTGATCCTTCTTGAGCNTATTTAGATTTAAGATGAGCTAGAGCAATATAACGCTTTAGCAANGGTGACCATGTGCCGCTTGTAGCATAACCAACCTGTTCATTTTGTAAATATAATGGAGTGCTTGTTCTCCATGCTGTAGGTGGTAGACCGGGAGCTAAACCTACATCTCTGTAATGTTTTTCAAATTCTGGCCATTCTATTTCAACCCCAACAAAACTCCAGCCTGATCCTTGGCCAAACTCTTCAAGCAATGATGATTTTCCAATAAAATTATTCTTTTTCAGTTTGACTGTCCAGCCTAAGCCTAATTCGTACGGTGATGATTTTCGAGATTCAATTAAAGCATGTCGAGATGATATGTAATCGACATCTAAAAGAATAAGGCCTGCTTCAATTCTTGCAACATCTAATGCATGTAGTCCGATAGCTGTAATTCCAAAAGGTTTTCCTTTATCCATAAGAAGATCCCAAACAGTTAATGCNTCATTTGGNTCCATCCATATTTCATATCCNAGATCGCCAGTATATCCGGTTCGTGAAATTGATACTGGAATATTATCNANNGTTGTNTCCATCATCCAAAAAAACTTTANATTATCTAAAGTTTTAGATGAAACNGAATTAAGAATTGCGCGAGAATTAGGNCCTTGAAGGGCCAGNGNTGCNGTAGTGAATGAATCATCTTTNANTATNACATNCATTCCCACCGCATTACTTTGAATCCATTCCAGATTTGGTTCTGCACTTGTAATTCGAAACTTGTTTTNAGCAAGTCTCTGTACAGTTCCATCATCAATAACTTTACCATGTTCGTCACACCATGGTGTATACATAACTTGCCCTACTTTACAAATAGCAATATTGCGTGTTACTAATCGATCTAANANNCGCTGNGATTCAGNACCTTCNACTATATATTTCTTTAATGGTGTTATATCTAANAGCCCTGCNTTTGTCCGNATAGCAAAGTATTCATTTTCATGAGTTAATTCATAGCTGGTAGCAGCAAGATACCCAGCCCATCGACGCCATTCTTGAGACTCATTTAATTTAGATGTCCGCTCAAAGAAAGGAGACATTTTTAATTGAGTATGTGCAGTAAACTTATTTTTGTAAGACATTTTATCCTTGACGATANATAGGTCTTGTTAGGCAGGTTGGTCCTCCGGCGCCTTTCAATGAAATTTCTGATCCATCATAGGTGGAAACCTCCACATTATTTGATTCTAATAATGTTTGTGTAGTGGGATTTCCTGACATCATAATGCATTTTTTCGGAGCTAAAGATAATACATTGCATGCCATTGATTCATATTCTTCATCTGGCACATTGATTAGTTTAATATTTAGACTTTTTAAAAACTCTATAAATCTTGTAGGTAATAGTTTTGGATAAATTAAAAAAAGGTTATGATCAATTGGGCTCACATTACTCATTAGATGTAGACAACTTTCAGGACCTAGCCAATGGGGGAGAGGGACAGGTATTATATCATCAATCTCGTNACCAAGAATGTCTTTTAATTGCTGTATTCCTTCTTTATTTGTTCTATATCCTTCNCCAACTGCAATCGTNCGTTTATTTATCCAAATAATATCTCCACCTTCTATTATTCCTGGATATTTTATTTCTCCAACAACTGGTATATTATTATGAAATAGAAAATTTTTTAATGCCTTTGGTTCATTTTTTCTAGCTTCTTTTCCCATACTACAAATTATAATTCCTTTGGATGTAGCTATACCAGCATCATGAGTATAAATAGAGTCAAGGGTTGTTTCATCATCGCTTGGTAACATTAGTATTTCAGTACCAAATGATTCGATAAGAGAGATNAGTGTNTTATATTGAAATACAGCTTTATCAAATTTAGGCTCTGCANTAAAATGTAAATCTTTCCAATTTTTNTTNACATTATTTATGTNTTTCCATGCATTATCGGGACTTTTCATAATTACCCTAAGCAATGGATCAACCATTGAATTGCATTCTACTCTATTCACTAANGATGNTTAAATAATTAAAATTATTTTTTACTTCCTACATTGTAAATTTAACTATACTTCTTTATGAAGAATTCTATTTATTGATAAATATTATAATGGATACATTTAGTCATGCATTGTGGGGGAGAGGTTTATTTGGTTATCGAGGTATGCCTTGGATTGCTTTGTTTTTTGGAGCTATGCCAGACTTGGCATCTTTTGGTGCCTTAATTATTGTAAATATAATTACCGGAAATATTCCTGAGTTTGGAGGAGGNCCACCTCCTTTAGATACGCTTCCAAATTGGGTTTTTTTATCCTATGATATTTTTCATAGTTATGTAACTGCCTTTTCGATAATAGCAGTAGTCTGTTATTTTAATAAAAATTTTGCATTTGCGATGTTAGGCTGGCCATTTCATATATTATTGGATTTTCCATTTCATTCAAAAGAATATTTTCCTACCAAACTTTTTTATCCTATAACAGACTTTTATTTTGATGGAATTCCATGGAATAATCCATTTATCTGGTTTCCGAATATCATTGGAATAATCATATTATTTTACTGGCGAAAAAATATCGTAATTAAAAAGAATTAATCAGANATTTTCCAAAATGCTATCCCTCCTGCCTGNTTACCAACTTCAACATGGTCAACTAAAACGAGGTTTTCTAAATCAAATATATCAACGGATCCGGGTTCGCCACGAATACCCTCAACAGAAACAAATGCATATCTACTATCAGGAGATATTACCACACCATGAGTTACTCTTCTTGTGTTTTTCATACGTGCTAATTCAATTCCAGACTTTAAATCCCAAATACCAGTTTTTGCTGCTGATTTATAGGTAATAACTAAATATTTTCCATTTGGACTAACTTCACAATTATAAGGTCCTTTGTCAGTATTAAATTTTCTTGAAATAGCCCATTTATTTAAATCAATTTCAACAACATAATCTGTACCATTATTTACTACATANANATATNTATCATTTGGATGTGGATATACCCATGTTGGTTTTTCTTTAGGCATTTTATGTGATTTCATATTTTTGTGATTCATAGACNCCATTGAGTGNTTCATATTTTTATGTTTATTTATCCCAGTAAATAANGTTCTACTAATTTCAAATTTGAGNACATCAAGCTCATATAATGTTCCTGACATCATTGCAACTGAATACTGTTTTAATCCATCATTTGTTATNCTTGATCCATGAGGCATAACACCAGTTTCAATACGATTTACNTCTATCATTTCTTCAGTATCAACAATGGAGATGGTACTAGGCTNGTGTTCACCATGGAGATTAAAATTGACTACATATAGAAGACCTGTTGCATTTGAGATTTGCATTGTAGCCGGGAATAGACCCAATTCCACNCGATCAATNAGTTTNTCAGTTNNAGTTTCGTATTTATATACATGACCANATGGAAACCCGTGTGCTAATGATAAATACCAATATTTTCCATCTGGTGACACAGTAATTCCATGAGGGCCTTCAATTTCTAAGGGCCATACACCAACAGGAATNTCTTTAATNACTTTTCCTACTTGTCCATCAAACATAATNAGATGAACTTCATCTTGAGACTCNGATGTNACATANATANAATATTCTNTACCCNTTANNGTACTTAGGAAAATTNTNGNNANTAGNAGAAGTCTAAAAAAATTCATATNTTAATTANTCAATCATCTTTTTNNTCANAATCCACTAATTTNACTGCNTANAGCCCACTATTCATATCAGCAAAGAAGATATGGTTTTTATAAGGCTGTGGCCCCCATACCATTGTTGAATTTGGAATGCGNCCTTCAGGATGATTAGATAAGTAAAAGGCTATTTCTCTTCCTTGTTTGTATAGATCACCAAGTAATTCCCCTGATATATCAACAACTCGTAATCCTCCTTGATAAAATGCAGTATATAAGGTATCGCCCTGAACCCACAAGTTGTGAGAGCCAGCTTCAGGAACTTGGTAAATTGCCTCTTCAACAGGATCTTTATAGTTATTCATATTTAAAAAATGATAACCTCCTCTAGGATTTGCGGGCTCTTTATTTTGAATTTCTCCTAATCCAAAAGGGAAATGTTCATCACCTGCGATTACATAAAAACTTCCTGTTGATTGACTTAAAAATGGAAATGCAGCATGATTTCTACCTGTAGTATCACTTTTTGATGTCATTAAAATTGGATTTCTTGTACTGCCTTTTCCAGCTGATTGTAAAATAGGATTATTCATTATAGTATATCGATTTTCTTCAGAAAACTGTAACCCACCAATATCGACTACATGAACCCCATCACTCCAATTGGATGAATAGGCAATTCCATTTTCAATCCACACATCGTGAATACTATGTCCAGGAGTATTTAATTCATAACTATTGACTCTCCATGGATTAGTAGGGTCAGAAATATTTATTATATCATATTTCCTTCCATTATTAACAGCATATACATGATTATCATAAATAAAAGCATTATGAACACCTCCTGTAAGACCATCATTAAATTCTGATAATATTTTTACATTGTATGGATCACTTACATCAAGTATGACTACTCCATTTTTTCTACTTGAAGCACCTTCTCTTGTAATAACTCCTATGCGGCCATCTGCAGAAATTTTTACATCATTTATTGTTCGCGCATCTACAATTACAGTATCTATAATAACTAAATTTGACGGATCTGTAACCTCCCAAAAATAAGCCTCNCCATTTGCTTCCCATGTTCCAGTAACAGCAAAATCTCTATCACTAAAATCATCGACACCCTGCCATACCCATAAATCTGAAGTAAAAACATCTGTAATTAATCCATGTCCAATTAACTTCGCACGTTTTTGAATATTCCTAGGTTTAATTTTCACTGTTATTGATGAAGTAAAACCACTCGAGGTTGCAAAAATAGTATATTCACCAGGATTCTCAGCAACAAATTTACCTTCNGGTGTAACAAGCCCACTTGCAGGAAGGCCTATGCCGTAATTCGCTTTACCAGTGAATGAAAATTCTATAGGTACATCTGTTATCTCTCGACCTGAAGCAGTCTTTGCTGTTGCATTGAAAGTAATTACATCTCCTGTTCGATATGATCCTTCATTCATTGATAATTCTATTTTTTTNACAGGATTTCTCAAGATACGTAGTTCTGTATTAGAAAAAATATTATTGTACGATTGATTATTTATGGAAACAGTAAGCTGCACTCGACCTCTCTGATTGATTGAGAGGTTTCCAAATTCATCAAAGCTAGCTATTGNTTTATTTGATGAGTTAAAAATAGNTTNTANATCATTTCTTATTATTCCAGCTTGGTCTAAAATTTTCACCAANAATTTTATTCTNGTCCCTTCATAAGCAGTGCTTGGTGGNTCTATAAATTCAACTCTTTCAATTGGGGGAGCAGGTACTGAAATAGGCAAACTACCTCGAATCCTTTTAAATCGATCATTTGTAATATTGGAAGCATTNANATTAAAAGAACCTGATTTGAANACTTTTAATCTAACATTGGCTATACCATCTGGATTACTGATCCATGGTTTAACTTCAACGGATCCCCATTCACCNGTTAACAGAAATTGATTTTTTGATAATGATCCATCTCTTGATAGTAATGACACTTTNACATTCATAGAATCNCCAATTTCTAANTTNACTGAATCAGGTTCAAATTGAAAATATAAGCTATCATCATCATTTGCAGTAAGATTNATGTTTNCCAATACAAGGATAGTNGATATAATATTTAATTTTGCTTTATACATTGTTAACTACCTCTAAAATATTTTTCTCGGATNNGGGTAATTTACTTCTTTGAATGAATGAAAGCAAAAATATGGATACAAATAACACCGATTTAGGATGAAAACNGGGTTATAAAAGANATATNAGTTANTTTTTANACATATTTAAAAATCAGCGTTAAAGTTAATTTCTANATCCGAATTATCCTGAGTTNCANTCATGTCTTCAAAATNACCACCTAATGTGCTATATGATCCNTTTGGATAATCATCAGGCCAATATGNAACTGATATCGCTTCATAATTTNTAAATGAAAGATTAGTGAAAGAGTATACATATTCATTATTTGATAATGNCTCTAATGAAAGATATTCAAAACCAGCAGGGGGACCTTGAGGAGGATATGTTNTGTTTAATGANAGTAATACTGATCCNCTATCTGGCCATGTGCCGNTAAAAGTAATTTTNCCATATATTGAGGCATATTCAGCTAAAACTTCTCCCTCAGTAGATTCGTTATCTTNGCAAGCTATATTTATGATCAGTATTAATGAGCTTAGTATTGTTAATATAATTCTATTCATTNTTTTGTTCCATGTATTACTAATTAAGTTGTTTTGAAAAATTAATTTGCCAAGTCCGACCTGGCATTGGATAATGTTGTATCAGTACATATTCTTTATTAAAAATATTTNTAATTATTCCTGNTATCTTATANTTAGTATAATTTTTTGAAAGCTGTAAATCNAAAAGAATAGTTTCAGGAATTTTTTTAATAGGGAAACGAAATATGTTATCAACAACAGNGTGANCATCACTTAAAAAATCTTCATATTTTTGTNAGCTTTTNTAATTAAATAACATAGAAAAATTTGTATTTTTGAAAAATTTTCTATTAATTGAACCTTTTACTTTATGATTTGATCTGTANAGAATTGGTATATCTTGATTCTTNAGATCTGTCATGTCTAAGTATGAATAACTGAGTTCTAATCTTGCAANATTAAATGGTAGATCAAAATTACNACCCAATTCAAAACCATAACCTTCNACATTTGTTCGATTTAAAGATTCTACAGGAATAGAATAAACGAAATCAATCATATCACTGTAATAATTATAAAATATATTTGTGAACCATGTATAATTTTGGTTGNCGTGGTTTTTGAAACCGATTTCCGCTGCAGTTAAGTATTCNGGTTGCAATCCTGAGTTTCCTCGAAATTGTAACCCATAGCTACTTTCATGTTCTAAGAATAGTTCNGATATAGAAGGAGCCCTAAANCCACGATTTACAGATAGATGGTATTGTTTACCAGGCGNAGATTGAAAATAGATATTGAATTTTGGAGAGAGAGCTTGAAATATTTTTTTTGGATACTTTTTTCCTCCCCGCACCCAGCGNTAATCATATCGTATGCCAAGATCCATCTTCCAAAGTGCATTGATATTCTTTTTCAATTGACCAAATGCTGCTAATGTGCGTTGTAAAGGTTGTGAATAAATTGAATTAATCACATCTGCTTTTGATNGANCGTTTCCAAATTCCGCACCTATTGTCAGTATTGATTTATTATTAAAGAAATGTTGGTATTCANTACGAAGCAANAGCATTTGNTCNTTATAAGTAGTCTGTCCTTGAATTTTTTCAATAGGGATGTCATTTCTATCATTATATATAGTATGAAATTGATTAAGTCCAACTGAAGANGATAANTANCCATTATCNAAGATTGGGAATGAATAGTATAATTGGATATAGCTACTTACCCTTTCTGACTTTCTATATGAAATTAATCCAGGATTATCAGGGTATATAAAACCAGGCTGGCCATTATTTGATTTTGTTATAATAGTAGATAAGGACCATTTTTTTTGATTATTCGAATTACTCTTAATTTTTAATGATCCTCTAATATTTTTATGGTCTGCATTAAATCGGTGCCCATTAGAATAATTATAACCAGCGGAAGTGAAAACTTTTATGTTTTTAATATCTCGACTATAATTAAGATTTAGAATATTGTTGTTAAAACTTCCAACTCCAGCATCATAAGTAAGAGATCTATTTGGTACATTTGATTTTGTTACCATATTAATTACACCCCCCATAGAATTATGGCCATATAAGGAAGATGAAGGACCTCTTACAATTTCTATACGATCAATATTTTCTAATGGAATAGCATTCCAATCAGGGGCGCCTGAATTTGGCATTGACACTGGAAANCCATCAATAAGAAGAAGAANCCTATTATTGTAACCACCAGGTTTATAATCTGAAGAACCGCGAATAGATATATTAACATTCCTACCATGAGCATGCGCCATCTGCAGATCAAAACCATACATTGATTTTAATAATTCAGATATACTAGAGATGTTTTTTTTTAATAACATTTTGTTATCAATAATTTGTGTGATTTCAGGTGAATGTTTAGATGGGAACATTCCCTCAACATTTATTGTTTCCCATATGATAGGNTTTCTCTTTAAAAAAATAATCAAATTTAAATCTTCATCTTTTTTCATTACGATAGATTTTGAATAAGCTTCATATCCAATAATTGAAATTTGAAGATTATGCTCTCCTTTATCCATATTTGAAAAAACAAACACACCGTCACTATTAGTTGAACTACCAATTTCAACGTTACTTAATAATACATTTGCACCGATCATTGGTGAATTATCTAATTCATCNATTACAATACCTTTTATAGTTCCNGCAATAATGGGGTATGAANNCAATAATAAATAATAAAGAATATTTTTCATAGATAGGTTACTGTTTGCTAATTAAGTTGGTTAATAGCGCTTCGACTTCATCCTCTGATATGGAGNTTTGTTTCTCATCGCCAAAGAAAATTAATCCAGTAAATAAACCGCCTATAGCTTTAAACATTAGATTAGTGTTTAGTTTTGGAAATTCTTTATGTTTTATACCGTCTTCTAATAAACCCTTTAGTATAGAATAAAGCTGACNTTGATACTTTTTCCACTTCTGATCATCAAAGTCAGTGAGATTTATTGCCTTTGGAGCCTGGAAAAGAAATTCATAAAGATTAGGTCTTNGCTTTGCATTATGNGCTATCTGGACCAAAATTTTTATAAAAGTTTTTCTAGGACTTTGTTCTTCTTGAATGATGACTTCCAAACTTTCCATTAACGATTTCCATCCNTCTTCCATGACACCAAGGAAAACTTCTTCTTTTGATGAAAAGTAATAGTATAGGGTAGCTTTTCCAAATCCTGCTTTTTCAGCAATAGAATCCATNGTTGCACCATCTAGTCCATTTATTTTGAAAACTTCAAGAGCNCTGGAAAGGATACGTTCCTGTCTAANTTTTCGTTCTTCTAATTGGCGATCTGAAAGCATTAGTTTATATTTCGACTAAGGGTCGAATATTAGTAATTACTTAATGAATTTTGCTAATAAAATTTTATATAATTATTAATTAATTAGAAAAGAAAGCGCTCTTTAAATCACGAATAAATGTCATTTCATGATCCATTCTTTAATACTTGTATTTATATAATTAAAAAGTATGAGCAAAATTAATTTCAAATTTTTCCAAGTATATAGAGAATGGCTAACTTGTTTTCCATCAATCCATGTACTTATAACATTTATATTTTTTATTTCTTTATTTATTGTTTCAAGTGGATTGTGAGATAGAATTACAAGATCTGCTGATTTGCCAATTGTTATTGATCCCCTGTTTTGTTCTTCAAATAATTGCCAAGCAGCATTTATAGTAATTGCTTTTAAAGCATCATATGCTGAAATCCGCTCATCTTTCCCCAAAATAAATTTATCATTTTTTGTTTTTCTTGTTACTGCTGTTGAAATTGCTCGAAATGGATCGANAGGTGTAGCAGGATTATCTGTATGNATTGTAGTATGATGNCCAGCAGATATTGCAGATTGAATTGGCATAAATCTTTCTGCTCTTTTAGATCCGACAATATATTCCAATTGATCNCCATAATAATATATATGNTCTATAAAGAAACTTAATGTAAGNCCAAGCTGTTTTGCCTGCGCAATTTGTNCTTTCGTAATTAATGCATTATGTTCAATTCTATGNCGATGATTAGATCGTGGATATTTATATAGAATTTTCGTGAATGCATCTAATATTNCNTGTATGGCAATTTCACCTTGAGCATGTATTGCGATTTGATAGTTATTTGTATGGTAGTATGTCAAGGTTGTTAATAATGAATCCTCTGTAAAATTTATTGAACCGCGATGATTTTTTTTTAATCCTATTCGATTTAATGTTAAATCAGTATTTAAATATGGCTCTGAAAAAGCTGCTCCACCAGTATAAGGTGAACCATCCATATACAGTTTTACTCCTTTTATTTTAAAAAAATGATTGCCGTAACCATTTGAATAAGTTGAGCCATCTAACTGTTTTTTTATTGGATAAACATATGATCTCACTGGAGAACCATTATTGGAAAGGTTNTCCATAAATTGTAATGGATTACCTGCAATATTTACTGGCCCTAATACAGAAATAGAAGTATATCCTGCTTTAGCATANTTTGTATATTGTAGATTAAGTAACAACTCTGCTGTTCCTTGAGGCGTTTTTGGCATCTTATCAAGTATATATTGCAATGCGCTAAATTCGTAAATAANCCCATTTAAATTGCCTTGGTTATCTTTTTGAAATACTCCACCTCCAGTTGGATTTGGAGTNTCAATTGTTATTCCAGCTGCTTTATACACAGCGCTATTAACAAAAGCATGATGCATCATTTGAGTTAGAATAAAAATAGGAGTATNTGTTGATATACTATCTAATTCAGATAAAGTAGGCTTGTGTAAATCAGGCACNAACACTGGATCCCACCCAAAAGCTAATATCCACTCNCCTGGAGAAGCNTTTTTAACTGCTACTCGAATTGTATTTAAAATTTCTGATCTAGAATTGNAATTAAATNCGCTAATATCAACAACNTNGCTTAAGATNGCTGTNGCAATAGGGTGACAGTGNGCTTCAATGAATCCTGGCATCAATGTTCTTCCTNGTAAATCAACAANCTTTGTTTTCCATGTTCGCAATTTCATTATCTCATCNTTNTTCCCAATAGAAGAAATTTTACCATTGTGAATTGCAACTGCTTCATTCAATGGATCCTCTTCATGCATAGTTATGATATGACCACCAAAGAAAATTAAATCAACTGCAAATAAAGGAGNGATTGCCAATATAAATTTGATTAATAATTTCATTTATAATTCNTTATGAAAACATCTGTTTATTACAATAATTTATTNATTTGATCAAATTTAAGATAATACCCNCAACCTCTTGATAATTATTTATTATAAAAATTATTAAGACTAATATTATTCATANTTCTTATATTATTAGATAAAATATTAGAAAATACTAAAATTATATTGTAATATAGTATAAATATATAATAATATAAGGAAAGAGGAGAGAAAATATTATAATGAAAATCGATGGTTTTGATAGAAGTATTCTAAANTTTTTGCANTCAGATGCGCGTATTGCAGCAAGTCATATAGCTGATGAGCTTAAAATTTCAATTCCAACGGTTACNGAAAGAATAAAAAAGTTGATGGAAGCTGGGGTAATCAAGGGGTTTCACGCAAGTATAGANCCTAANATGTTAGGNTTAGATNTNTCTGCNATCATTACAATTATTTCTGAATCCTCAGAGCATTATAAAGAAGTTATTNAGTTGGCAAAAGAGACATCNGAGGTNATTCANTGTTTTAGTACAACTGGAAAAGGGTCNCACACTTTAATTGTGATTGCNAANAATTCTCANGCNCTTGAAGAATTGTTAAGGAAAATACAAAGTTGGCCAGGTGTTTCAAGAACAGAAACNCAAGTTATTTTATCATCNTATGATATAAATAAAANTAGTTATGAAATTAANTNATAATNAAAAAAAGGAGTNAANANAGTGAGNAAAATTAAAGCTGAATATATTTGGATGGATGGGCATGAACCAACCCAAAAACTTAGATCAAAAACAAAAGTTTTTGATGGNCNGTTAAATAGTTTAGATGATCTTCCNATATGGGGTTTTGACGGTTCAAGCACGAATCAAGCNGCNGGAGATGATAGTGATTGTATGTTGCAACCAGTATCGTATGTTTCTGATCCAATTAGGGGAGGGGATGATGTTTTAGTTATGTGTGAAGTTATGAAGGCAGATGGTTCCGTTCATTCAACAAATACAAGAGCACATTTAAGGGAAGTTGATGAAAAATTTAAAGATCAAGAATCGTGGTTTGGNATTGAGCAAGAGTACACATTTTTTCAAGGACGAGTTCCATTAGGTTGGCCTGAAGGTGGATATCCTGCTCCTCAAGGTCCTTTTTATTGTGGCGTTGGTGCTGATGAAGTATATGGGCGNGATATTGTTGAAGANCATCTNGAGCTTTGTCTNGATGCNGGTTTGGAAATNTCNGGNATAAATGCAGAAGTGATGCCGGGGCAATGGGAATATCAAGTTGGTCCTTTAGGACCTTTAGATGTAGCAGATCAATTATGGATAAGTCGTTGGCTGNTATATCGAATTGCTGAAGATTATGGTGTAAGNGCAACTCTTCATCCAAAGCCAGTAAAAGGAGATTGGAATGGTGCAGGAGCACATACAAATTTCAGTACTAAGTCNATGAGAGACGAAGGAGGTATAAAAGTGATAAAGGCTGCATGTGAATCTTTAGGNAAAAAACATGAAGACCATATAGCTCTGTATGGNGCACATAATGAGGAAAGGCTTACAGGATTACATGAAACNTGTTCAATACANGACTTTCGGTATGGTGTAAGNGATCGCGGTGCCTCTATAAGAATCCCGATGGCTACGGCTAATGATGGTAAAGGTTATTTAGAAGATAGAAGACCATCTGCAAATATGGATCCCTATGAAGTATGTGCAATATTAATTGAAACTACTTGCGGTTAAAAAGTAGCTTTTTGAATATAAAAAAAGGCGCTTTTTGCGCCTTTTTTTATTAGCTAAACTTTATCTAACGCTTGCTTAAAATCATTAATTATATCATCAACATTTTCAATACCAACAGATATACGTACTAATCCATCAGAAAAACCATGAGATAATCTATATTCTTTTGGAANATCCCCATGTGTCATTGTTGCAGGATGCAATACCATTGTCTCTACAGACCCAAGGCTTTCAGCTAGGAGTGCAAGTTTTACTGAATTTAAAAACTTCTTTCCTGCATCAATACCTCCCTTTAATTCAAATGATATCATTCCGCTAAAACCGCTCATTTGCTCTTTTGCAATATGATACATTGGATGAGAGGAGAGACCTGGATATGTCAAAGATGAGATTTTGGGATGATTATTTAAAAATTCAGCTACTTTTATTGCATTTTCTTCGTGTTTTTTCATCCGCACATCTAATGTTTTAACTCCTAATAAAGTCAACCAACAGTCAAATGGACTTGGAATCGCACCAATAGTTTTTTGTGCGAATTTTAATTTNTTTGCTAAATCTTCTCTATTAGTTATAAGAATACCGCCTATTAGTTGACTATGTCCAGTTATATATTTTGTCGTACTATGCATAACTAGATCTACTCCAAAATCCAGAGGTTTTAAGAAAACCGGGGTGCTGAAGGTTGAATCAACAGCAAATAATAAATTATTCTTTTTTACAATCTTAGATATTGCATTTAAATCAGTGATTTTTAATAATGGATTAGTAGGGGTTTCAACCCAAATCATTTTTGTTTTGGGAGTTATCGCATTTTCAACTTCATCAGGAAAAGAAGTATCAACAAATGAGAAATGTAAACCATAATTAACTAATAGTTGATCAAACAGTCTGTAAGTTCCACCATATACATCATCTGAGCAGATAACGTGGTCTCCTGATTTTAATAATTTTAAACAACTATCAATTGCGGCCATCCCGCTGGCAAAAGCTATACCATATTTTCCATTATCAAGCGCTGCAAGATGATCTTCCATGATTGCTCTTGTTGGATTAGCTGAACGAGTGTAATCATATCCTTTATCTTTACCTACCTTCTCCATTACATAAGTAGCTGTTTGATGCATAGGTGTTACTATTGAGCCAGTATCAGAATCTGGTTTAATCGCTGCGTGAATAACTTTTGTGTCAAATTTCATTTTCATTTGTTATCCTTTTTATTTTCGTATTAATTACGTTTAAAACAATACTTTAATTTATTGGTTATTTTATAATAATAAATAAATATTAAATTCAATGCTAATACACTTTATAGGAATCTTCCATTGAGTAAAACATTGAGTAAAAAAATTAATATAGCACTTTTTGGCTTTGGCCGAATTGGTAGAAATATTTTTAGGCTTGGTTATACAAACCCTAATTTAAATTTTGTTGCTATTAGCGATCTTGGACATGCCGANGTACTTCATTATTTATTAATGAGAGATTCAATTCANGGATCTTTAGATGATAAAATCAAAGTTGATGGTAATTATTTTATTTCAGAAGATCAAAATGTTAGAATTCTATCTGGTGGAAAACCTGGGACTATTCCTTGGGATACTTTCGATGTAGACTTTGTTATTGATGCTACTGGTAAATATCTAAATAAAGAAGAATTAGAACAACATTTACATTCTGGCGCAAAAANAGTTTTAGTTANTAGAACACCAAATGATGATATTGATCGAATAGTTATTCCNGGTATTAATGNAGAGACAGTTAGTAAAAGTGATAAAATAATTTCTGCCACTTCATCAACGACTCAAGTATTGGCTTTAATGTTAAGAATTTTAGANAGACATTTTTCTGTAAAGAAAGCAATGATGACCACTATACATGCATATACTGCTGATCAACCNCTNGCAGATGCTGTAGGGATAGATTTAAGACGNAGTCGTTCNGCNGTTGAAAATATTATCCCNAACACNACTNGTGCTCCANNAATAATTGAAAAATTAATGCCTGAATTTTCTGGCAAATTAGATGGCATAGCATTTAATGTTCCCGTTCCTAATGGTTCATGTGTTGATCTTACNACNGAACTTCAAACATTNCCAACTATCGAAGAGTTGAATCNTGTTATGAAAAAAAATTCAGAAAATGATTATAAAAATTTATTAGGATATACTGATGANCCTATTGTATCAAGTGATGTTAATGGCAGAGAAGAAACAATGGTGTTCGATGCAAAAGCAACAATGATCACNGCTGACANATTATTAAAAACTATATGTTGGTATGATAATGGATGGGGATTTGCCAAAAGGATAATTGATACAATTGAGCTTTATGCTAAGGATGATTCATGATTAGAGTAGCTATTAATGGGTTTGGNCGAATTGGNCGTTCAGTATTTCGAGTATTGAATCAGAGAAAGGATATANATCTAGTNGCTATAAATGATATTTTTGATAAGGAAGCACTNGTTTATCTNTTAAAATATGATACTGTAATGGGGCGTTTCCCTGGNAANGTAGAATTAAAAGNTGATATNTTAACAGCAGGGGATCAANATGTGAAATTAATCTCTGAGAGGATACCTGAAAATTTNCCCTGGAAAGATCTTGGAATTGATATTGTTGTAGAATCAACTGGTATCTTTCGACAAAGAGANCAACTTCAAAAACACTTAAATGCNGGTTGTAGTAAAGTAATNTTAACAGTTCCNCCNAAGGATGAAATNGATTATATGGTTGTTNTTGGCGTTAACNATGAAGGACTGCGAAANGAGCATCAAATTATTTCGAATGCAAGTTGTACAACAAATTGTTTAGCNCCAATGGCAAAAGTATTACATGAAAATTTTGGTATTGAATTGGGTGTAATAAATACAATTCATGCTTATACAAATGATCAAAGATTAGCAGATGTACCACATTCTGACTGGCGAAGAAGTAGAGCAGCTGCTGAAAATGTGATTCCAACAACTACAGGGGCNGCTCGAGCCGTNGGTAAAGTTTTACCNGAATTAAATGGAAAGCTAGATGGAATAGCTATGCGCGTTCCTGTTCCAGATGGTTCAGTAGTTGACNTTAATGTAAGATTAAAACAAGATGTNACTATTGATATNATTAATGATGCNGTNTTAGCNGCATCAGAACAAGGACCAANGTCAAACGTGCTAGAATATTCAGATCTACCAGTAGTCTCTACTGATATTATTGGAAACAAACATTCATCTATATTTGATGCACCATTTACAAGAGTTATNGATAGTACTTTTGTTAANACCTTNAATTGGTATGANAANGAATGGGGTTATTCTAATAGAGTAGTAGATTTGATGGCGCTTTTAGGAAAATTATTATAATTANATATCTNCTATATATNAAANAAAAAAGCCCTATCANNTGATAGGGCTTTTTTNTTTAGAGATAATTGATATTTATCTCNAGCGGGACCGACGAGACTCGAACTCGCGACCTCTGGCTTGACAGGCCAGCGTTCTAACCANCTGAACTACGATCCCTANACAATCTAATNCCCNCGATAAATTAAACTGGCAGGAATNAAAATAATATATCCTAGGAACAACATAATTGGAGCTAANGTCAANCTTTGAAAGCTATTTACTGTTCCNGTTGCCATGATAATATATCCAAATACAATAAAAAGAACNCCAATAAAAAATATGATATANTTGANCCTATTAAAGGACCANCCTTCAATTAATTGTATTTTTNCAGNATTTTTTTCATTACTCATGAGGCGGNAAAATTACNTTATCATAATTGGCATGACAACGTGTTTTTCCTCATATATACATATCATTCATCAAATCTTATAAGATTGTAATAAGATACTTTAAATCAAAAAAATTAAAATAATTGTTGACACATGAATAATATTGTTTTAATGTTGGTTCGGAGAGGAGCATCCATAGACAGATATGGACTGTCTGTGGGTGTTTTTTTTCATTTTTTTGATAAAAAAAATTAAAAATAGGAGGCGTATTTGCCATGAAAAAGCAAAATACTACGCTGTTTTTTGTAATGTCATTATTGTGTATACAGATGTTATCTGCGCAGGGAATGACAGTATCAGGAACGGTATCAGATGCCCAAACAGGAGAAGCACTTCTTGGTGCTCAAGTATTTGTTAAAGGTACTTTTGTTGGGACTACGACTGATGATAACGGAGCTTTCTCATTAGATATTGAGTCAGGTGCTATATTGGTTGTTAATTATATTGGTTATAAATCTCAAGAAGTAGGTGTTGTTGAAGGACAGGCTTTATTAAGTGTGCAGCTTGAAGCTGATGTGCTAAAGCAAGATGAAGTGGTTGTTACTGGTCTTGCATCCTCAGTTAAGAGACGTAACCTAGCTACTGCAGTTGCCAAAGTATCTGGCGATGAATTAAATGGATCACCAAGTCAATCTTTAGATCAAGCTTTAGGTGGAAAATTTGCTGGTGTTCATATTCGCAGAAATACTGGTGCTCCTGGTGGTGGTATGAGTGTGAATCTTCGTGGTGTTGCAACGATAGCAGGTGAAACGCAACCATTGTATGTTGTGGATGGTATTATTGTTAATAACTTTGCTAATCAATCAGGACTTGATGTTGTAAGTGCAGCCACAGGTGCTGGTAGTCCAAGACCTCAGGGTCAACCATCAAATCGTATTGCCGATATAAATCCTAGTGATATTGAAAGTGTAGAAGTTCTTAAAGGTGCAAGTGCTGCAGCTATATATGGTGCGAAAGCATCTAATGGTGTTATCATAATTACTACAAAACGTGGTACCTCTGGTAAAACTAAAGTGAACTTTTCACAACGATTTGGTACTAGAAATATAATTAATAAACAAGGTCATCGTATTTTTGAGACCTATCAAGAGGCAGAAGATCAGTATGGTCCAGACATTGCAGCATTAGGAAATGATGCTGGTGGAAACTGGGCGAATAGAGATATTGATTATGAAGATGCATTATATGGACAAACAGGTAATCTTAAAGAAACATCATTAAGCGTAACTGGCGGTAATCAGTCAACTCAGTTTTTTCTTTCTGGTCAGTATCTTGATGAAGGTGATATTATTGTTAATAGAGGTTATGAACGTGTTTCTGGTCGTGCCAATGTTGATCATAGAGTAAATGACAAGTTAAAAGTTGCAACTACTGTATATTTAGCAAATAGTTTCTCTGATAGAGGCATAACAGGAAATGATAATACCAATAAATCCTTTAACTTCTCATTTGGCTTTACTCCAAGTTTCTTGGATATTCGACAAAATGATGATGGTTCTTGGCCAGACCATGCCGCAAATCCTTCAAATCCATTGCATACAGCAGCTGTTCTTACTAATGAAGAAACAGTCAATCGTGCAATGGGAAGTACAAGGCTTGATTATAATCTNATGNGAAANTCNGATATGAGTCTTGATTTGATTGGAACTCTAAGNGCTGATTATGTTGGTCAGGAAAATACAGTNTTTTCACCTCCTGATCTTCAAGATGANAGAGGNAAGTCAAANCCNGGAACATCTGTNTTAACGAANCATANTAGTTTAAATACNAATNCTTCATTTAATNTGGCNCATCGTATGTCTTTNGGTGGTNNGAAACTTAATACGACTGCTGGATACCAGGCAGAAACACTGGATTATAATAATTCTATGATTATTGCNACTGGTATGGTTGTTACACAAACAAANATNGATCAATCAGCAGCGACCTCTGCNTTACAGACAAGACGTAAGCAACAGGATCGCGGTTGGTTTGTTCAAGAAGAAGTAGCCGTTGGTGAAAATATTCATGTTTCACTTGGNGTTCGTTCTGATCGTAGTAGNACNCTTGGTGATACAGAAAAATCNCATATGTATCCAAAGTTTGCNGCTTCGTATCGTACTGGCGAAATAGCGATATTTGATGATTTGAAANTTAGAACTTCTTATGGTGTNACTGGTAATATGCCATTACCATTTGCTAAATATACTGCAATGGCTCCTTTGAATATTGGNGGTATGTCTGGTTTGGTTACNAGTGGCCTGAAAGGTTTAGATGGTATTGAACCAGAGGAAATGACAGAGNTTGANTATGGTTTTGATGGTTCTATCATGAATGGNTTNCTTGGTTTTGAGTTCACNNTGTATAATCAAAATATNACAGGTTTATTNTTAGAAGTTGAAGAAGCTCCTTCAACTGGTTATACNNNTAAGTGGGCAAATGCAGGTGATATGAAAACGNATGGTATGGAATTAGATCTTGTNNTTAATCCAGTAAGAACGAGAGATTTGAACTGGGTAAGTAGACTATCTTACTATACTACTTCATCAGAAATCACTAGACTTGAGGTTGATCCTTATAACACAGGTGGTTTTGCAACATTTTTAGGTGCATATCGTATCGAAAAAGGTTGGTCACCNCATACAATGGTTGGTAGTGAAATGGATGCTNATGGTGTGCATACAATCTTAGGTAATGAAACACCAGACTTTGTTATGGGTCTNAATAATAGAGTCCAGTTTGGTGCTTTCAGTCTTNTAGCCCATATTGATATCAAGCAAGGTGGAGATATTATTAATCTTCAAAAATTGATTTCTGATTTAGGTGGTACAACTTTTGACTATGATGATCAAACNTTAGATCTTNANGANGATGGNNCA
>NZXC01000026.1:0-48185 GCA_002701785.1 Fidelibacterota bacterium | reverse complement strand
TGGAAATGGTAATGAGCGTCTNACTGTATTGGGNGGNGTTACTGCTCCATATATAGAAGATGGTAGTTATGTTAGGTTATCCGAATTGAGTTTTAATTGGGATGTTCCTAAATCATTTCTTGCTGGAAAGGTTTCTAGTATGCAGGTAGGTGTTTCAGCCAGAGATATCTGGATGAGCACTGACTATACTGGTTGGAATCCAGATGTAAGTCAATTTGGTAATGTAGCCGTTGGTGGATCTGTAGATACAGGCCCTTATCCAATGTCTAAAGCATTATACTTTAATATTTCAGTAGGTTTATAGGAGGTAAATAATGAATAACTTAAAAAATATATTACCCCTACTTTTCGTAACTTTATGGTTTGGATGTGAAGATCTAGATTTTCCAGATCCAAATGCACCTTCAACAGATGTTGCAACTGTTCAAACGCTTGTAACAGGTGCGGAGGCAGGTATGCGTTCATCGTATGCTCTTTATCTTCGTGAAGTTAGCTCNGTAGGNCGTGAAACGTATTACTTGGAACCAGCTGACCCTCGCTATACGGGAGAATTACTTAGAGGTCCNCTTGATCCTGGTGGTTTTTTGGTATACTCACCATGGGCATCTCGTTATAGAGTAATAGCAAATTGTCGTATACTTATGACGCAGTTTGCTGATGATGCTGGTGCTTCAGGCTTTGCAAAAACGATTGAAGCATATCAGCTATNATTAGTTCTAAATATGCAAAATGAAAATGGTTGTAAAATAGCACCATATAATGGCCTAGAGTCAGACTTTGTATCTAAGTCTGCAGGTTGGGCTGAAGTTGCTGCATTATTAGATGCTGGATATAGTGAACTTANTNGTGCAGGTAGTTCTTTTAGTTTTACGCTTTCTGGTGGTTTTGCTGGATTTNATACTCCTGCTACGTTTGCGCAGTTTAATAGGGCGTTAAGAGCTAGNGTAGCTGTTTANCTTGATGATTGGTCAACAGCGCTTACAGCCTTAGATAATTCTTTCATGGATGCTGCTGGAGANATGTCACATGGCGTATACCATGTATATAGTTCTGGTCAAGGAGATGGTGGAAATGGAATGTATGCGGATCCTACTGCTACATTTGTAAAGCTGATGGCTCATCCTACTTTTAAAGATGAAGCTGAAGCTGGTGATCCACGTTATTCCAATAAAGTTGTTGAACGGGCTACTGAAATTACATATGATGGTTTAACCAGTAATGAAGCACCTATCATGTGGACAGGTGATTATGATCCAGTTGCCATTATTCGTAATGAAGAACTAGTACTTCTTAAAGCGGAAGCAAATATTGGTAATGGTGGAGATGGACTTGCAGAAATTAATGTNGTNCGTNCTGCNCATGGNTTAGCAGATGCTNCAAGTGGTGGTTTAACACANTTANTACATGAAAAACGNTANTCCTTATTTCTNGAAGGACATAGATGGNTTGATATGAGACATTATGNTCTNNNAGGTGAACTTCCTNTAGATNGNGANGGNGATNNGGTTTTTNNNTCATATCCACAACCTGAATCAGAAGTACCTGGTAGTTAATTTNATANTANATNCTAATTATGTNAATAAAAGAGGCTCTTTTTAGNGCCTCTTTTATTTTNNNTNCGTAATNANTNTTTTATTATNTTNTTNANTTANTTNAAGGAGGTAACCATGAAAAANTATACTTTTCATTTTNTTAGCATTAANANTTNNTTCNTGTTCNGANGAANCNGGAATTNTTCCAGATTATGTTCTTTCTGCAGAACAAAAGCANAANAAGTTTAGTAGTGCNATTCCNCCNGTTNTAAGAGTTNCNACTGGNTCANTTATTAAAGTNGATACNCATGAGGCATCGGATGGNCAACTNCATAGAAACGCNAATATTGATGATCTAAAGAATATTGATTTTGGACCGATTCACCCACTTACTGGCCCAGTATATGTTGANGAAGCAGAAGTAGGTGATATATTAGCTGTNGATCTACTAGANATAGAATTNCATGATTATGGTTGGCAGGCAATTGTNCCTGGATTTGGTTTTCTTTCTNAACGTTTTCCTNACGCAAANCTTACCGTACATAAAATTAACACTCTTACNCGTACCGCTACTTTTAATGATAAANTNCAATTAGAATTAAGCCCATTTCCTGGNGTAATGGGAGTCGCACCTGNNACNGATGAAATGTTAAGTACTATACCNCCTAGAGCAAATGGTGGAAATATGGATGATCCAAACTTAACNGNAGGTACNACTGTNTATTTTCCTGTNTTTGTGAAAGGGGCTNTATTTTCTATTGGNGATGCCCATGCNATNCAAGGNTTNGGTGANGTNTGTGGTACGGCAATAGAAGCNCCTATGACNATTACNTATAGGCTACGTGTAANAAAAAATAAGCCTGCAATCAAAGAGCCTCAATATGAAAATGATGATATTTATGCTGTAACTGGATTTGGTGAGACCATAGATATTGCTACAANAAAAGCTGTTAATTATATGATAGATCATTTAAGTAATAATTATGATATAACAGATGAAGATGCTTATATGTTATGTTCTTTAGTTGGTGATCTTCATATTGCTGAAGTAGTTGATGTACCTAATATGTTAGTTACAATGCACTTTCCTAAGANCATNATNAAGCAATTATAATTAATAAATAATCTNNNNTATAATTGTAACATTTAAAATAAAGTNAATTTNTTATTTTATTACAANGAATTGACTTTATTTTATGTANATCANTANCTTNNCGCCCCANAAATGCTGNANATAAAANAGTTTAANCCGGGGNTAAAAACTGTAGGAAGTATTGCTNGTATAGTNATNGCAAGCATATTAGCATTCTATTTACTAGTNATTTANTGGCCTCAGTCTAATCCTTATGAANGNGTGGAAATTAATATTCCAAAAGGGNTCACTNTATCTGAGATAGGTGATATTTTAAAAGAGAAAAGTATTATATCAAATAAAAGAACATTTACAATGGCAGTAAAATCATTAGGACATGAAAAGAATATTCCTGCAGGAACATATGTTTTGCATAATGCACTTAACAATAACGCTATAATTAATCAGTTNGTGNATGGAGCCCCATCTTTAAAAANAATAACAGTATTAGAAGGATGGACTATTGATAATATAGCTAATCAATTAGAAGNAANATTAAAAATAAATAAAAAGAAATTTTTAAGATTATGTCGNGATAAAAGAATNGTAAGATTNTTTAATNTTCAAGGGAATTCATTTGAGGGNTATTTATTTCCTGATACCTANACATTTGCTGAAGGAATTGATCCATATTTAGTTCTTACTAGNATGGTGAATGANTTCAATAATAATGTATCTAAATCTATGGAAGTNCAAGCTCAAGATTTAGGTATGTCAATGTTAGAAGTAATTACCTTAGCATCCATTATTGAAGGTGAAGCGATATATGATTCTGAGAGGTCAATTATTTCTTCAGTATATCATAATCGATTAAAAAAAGGTATGAAATTGCAAGCAGANCCTACTATTCAATATATTATTGATGACGGTCCAAGACGTTTACTCAATGATGATTTAAAGATTAAATCAAATTATAATACGTATCTATATCCAGGATTACCGCCTGGCCCAATAAATAATCCTGGAAAANAATCAATTATTGCAGCATTATATCCTAGTGTTAATGAATATTTGTATTTCGTTGCTAGAGGAGATGGATATCATACATTTAGCAAAAATGAAAAAGAACATATTAAGGCCAAAAAGAAATTTCAGGAAGTTCGTCGCCGAGTTCAANGACAAAAGAATAAAATTGAACCTGAAGGGAAATAATATAATTTTATGGATTTGAAAAAATTAAATAATAATCAAAANGCTGCAGTAGAAGCAGTAGATAAGCCAAATTTAATTTTTGCTGGAGCAGGTAGTGGTAAAACNAGAGTTTTGACTTTCAAAATTTCTTACCTAATNAGAGAANGGATTGTGAAACCAGAAGAAATATTAGCTGTTACTTTCACTAATAAAGCTGCTGANGTAATGAAGCAACGTGTTGCTGCTTTATTGAAAAACAATNTNCAAGATATGAATATTGGAACTTTTCACTCTATATGTGCNAAATTACTTAGAAATGAAATAAGTCATTTAGGATTTTCAAAGAATTNTGCTATTTATGATAGGACTGATCAAATTTCTTTAATAAAAATTATTATGGCAGAAATCAATGTATCTAAGAATAGTGTTATGCCAAAGACAGTGCGTAATAAAATCAGTTTTTATAAATCTCAACTCATAGACCCTAAATCTGCCATGAAAGCTGTAAATACAATACAGGATAAAATTATAAGTGATATTTATAAATATTATAATAATTCACTAAAAGAGAATAATGCTGTAGACTTTGATGATTTATTGAATTTTCCATTAGATATTTTTAATAATCATCCTAGAATACTAAGTAAATATCAAAAGTTATGGAAATATATTTTGGTTGATGAATATCAGGATACTAATAAAGCTCAATTTTTACTTGTTAAAATGTTAGCTGAAAAACATAGAAATATTTGTGTCGTTGGCGATGATGATCAATCTATCTATGGGTGGCGTGGTGCAGACATAAGGAATATCTTAGATTTTGAGAAAGATTTTCCTGAATGTGAAATTTTTACTTTAGAAAATAATTACAGATCTACTAATCAAATTTTACAAGCTGCTCAATCTGTTGTTAGTAATAACACAGATAGAGTTAATAAGAATTTATTATCAGTAAAGGGTGAAGGTGATTTGATTGGTGTTATTGAAACNCATGATGANATGGANGAAGCAGATGCNGTTATNAATGCNTTANAAAAAGAAATAAAAATNAANAANCGTACNTTTAATGATTTTTCTGTNNTNTATAGAACTAATGCTCAATCTAGAGCATTAGAAGATAGTTTCCGTAGGAGCGCTATCCCTTATAAAATTATTGGTGGAACACGATTTTATGAACGTAAGGAAGTTAAAGATGTTTTAGGCTATNTACGTTTAATAGTCAACATAGAAGATACAATTTCATTAAGAAGGATAATTAATTTTCCTCCAAGAGGTATAGGTTTAAANACAGTTGATAAGTGTTTTATTCAATCTNTTAAGGATAATAAAAAATTGTTTGATGTACTTAAAAANCCAGAACCCATGAAAATTCGTGGAAAACAAGGCGATTCATTGATTNCTTTTCATAAACTAATAAANAAGTATAATCANTTATTGTCAAAACTAAANGCTAGTGAACTTGCAAGAGCATTAGTAGAAGAAGTAGGTATTTTAAAATTTTATAAACNTCAAGATAATTTAGAAGATAATGANAGNTATGATAATGTTTTAGAAATATTGAATTCTATTGATGAGTTTATGGATAGAAANCCTGAAGNATCAATNGCTGATTTTCTTGAAGAAGTTTCATTATTGACAGATATAGATGAATGGAATACNGATGAAAATTATGTAACAATGATGACAGTTCATTCTTCAAAAGGACTTGAGTTTCCTGTCGTATTTTTAACNGGTCTTGAAGATGGATTATTTCCGTTATCAATTGCATTGAATGAAAAAGAAATAATGGAAGAAGAAAGAAGATTGTTTTATGTNGCTTTAACACGATCCCAGGAAATGGTTTATCTACTATATGCTACTGATAGAAGAAGAAGTGGTTCAGATAGTTGGGGAGGGATTGCATCACGTTTTGTTAAAGAGATACCAGAGAATTTTATGGAAAATATATCTTTTTCTTCAGCAATGACTAGAAAGATTGTTAAGACAAAAACTGGCGCTATAAAGATGAAAATAAAACGAACNATTACAACTTTTGATGATTTTAAAGTAGGAGATTTGGTGGAACATNCGATTTTTGGTGANGGGAAAATTATGGCATTAAGTGGTAGTGGAGAAAATCAAAGAGTTGGAGTGGTCTTTAAAGATGGATTAAAAAAGAAACTTATAGTTAAATTTGCAAAACTGAAGAAGATATCTTAATAAACAAAACTTTTATGAGTAATAACTTAAAATTATTAATGGATGCACTACGTAATGAAGGTATGCGTTATACAAAACAAAGGAAAATTGTTTGGGATGAGATATGTAAAAGNAAAGATCATCGAGATGCTGAAGAAATTTATTTAAATATTAATAAAACTGGAAGAAATGTATCCAGAGCTACTGTATATAGAACAATTGATGTTTTAGTAAAAAATAATCTTGTAAGACAACTAGAATTAGGTGATGGTAGAAAGCGATTTGAAAATAAACTCGATAAGACACATCATGATCATATTGTTTGTTTAAGTTGTGGTGATATCCAAGAATTTGTTGATGATCTTATTGAAACACAGCAAGANAAAATAGCAAAAAAGTATAATTTTAAAATAGTGAGACATATTCATCAACTGTTTGGTCTTTGTAAGAATTGTAAATAATATATTAATTATTAACAATTNCCAATTTTATCTCATATTTAGNAATNCNTCATAATAATTTAATTTTATATTTGATNTTCTTGACTTTGCATAATGTTTTTGGAAAATTCATATGCCATGAAATCCATTACNTCTATAGAAAAGTTTAAAGAAGGAGATTCCATACAAGGNTTTTTTTTGTGTTTTGAAAAACATATTAGGCACAGNCGCAATGGTGATNTATATATTGATCTAAGATTGCGTGATAAAACTGGATCAATAAATGCAAAGATTTGGGATAATGTAAATGAATTAAAAAAGAAGTTTAANTCTGGTGANCCTGTAGNTGTATCTGGNAATGTAGAATTATTNATGGACAGACCCCATTTGATAATTAAAAAAATTAATCGNGCATCAGTACAATATTATGGTCGCTATGGATATGATCCATCTTTAATTGTGNCTTCATCAAAAAGAAATGCACCTGAGATGTGGAAGTCTATTGTCAAGATAATNCGATCAATTAATTCTAGCCATCTAAGAAGACTAGTTAGTATGGTATATAATGAAAATAAAGAAATTTTAATGATACATCCTGCAACTGTCAACTTTCATTATAATTATCGTTCTGGTTTTATAGANCATATACTATCAATGGCTAAAATTGCTGAGCAATTGATTAAGCATTATAAGGTAGATCGTGATTTATTGCTTACTGGTATATTTCTCCATGATATAGGAAGACTTGTGGAAATCTCTTCTGGTCTTGAATCAAATTATACGGATGAAGGAAAATTTATTGGTCACATAATTTTGGGTAGAGATATTGTAAGGGCAGCCTCAAGAAAAATAAAAAACTTTCCAAAAAAAGTCCAAATTCGACTTGAGCATATTATGATTTCGGAACTCAGTAAATATGAGTGGGATAATAAAATGAAGCCTAAGACGCCAGAATCATTATTATTGCAACTTATTAAAAATATAGATTCAAAAATGAACTTATTTACTTTGGCTATAGATGAAAGTAGTGATAATGGTAGTTGGACAGATACTCATAATGTTTTTAGAACTTCACTCTTTAAAGGGAGTGATGATTCAAAATAAATTTAATGTTTGTTGTATTTATGAATATTGTCTCTATACACAAAATTTTTTACTGTTCTTATTAAAGGATTTGTATTGAAAAAAATCTTTTTTCTTTGCAACCTTTTTTCTATATCTATTTTTGCGAATGAATATATTAACTACCCTTTTGACTGGACTAATCATTTTGGACTTATATCTAAAAATGGACGTGTTATATGGAACGATGATTGGATGTATGGAATCCTATTTTTTGATGGAACATTTACAAATTATCCTAAGCGCTATGGATTAGATCTTAATAAGAATTTTACCTTATTTAATACTGGTGCTTTTCCAAATCAAGAACTCGAATTAGATACAACTTTTGTAAATACTCGTATTCAATATACACAAGGGGATTATTATCTCGATATGTTATCTATTAATACAACATATGCAGATACAATAAGATTATTGACAATGAATGGACATAAAAAAACATATACTGGACCTTATGCGGACTATAGTTTGAGTATACTAAAGCCTATTCAACAATCATATTTCATTGAATACAACACAAATCACTTTCAGGCTGCAATAGGGCATTTTGTTACTTCTAGTGGAATACCTGATAGTAGTACCAATGGTTCTTTAAATGATAGAATATTTAATGCAAGCATTCAAACTAAAGGGCATATAGGTAATTGGCGATGGATATTTCATGGATCACAGTTTAATCAGAAATATGCNGTCCAACATTCATCATGGAATAATCCATCAATTCAATATCTAACTAGATCAATGATACAAGCAAAAATTATTAATGAAATAAAAGGTTCAATTTTGATTGGTTTTGGATTTTCAGGCAATCTTCGAGCACTTNCTGATGTTAATTCTTTTTCATCAAAANAATGGGGTTCTATATACTCNAACATATCTATAAAAANCTTNAAGATTAAAGGAGGATTCTCTTCCATNAATAACGAATANAATCCTTTTCTAAGAGTATTATTTCATTTTGATAGAAAAAATAAGGGAGTTTCTATTGAAGCAAATAGAAAAATAAAACCTAGTCATGAATTTATGCCAGTAAATGATATTAATTCAAAATTTGAAAGAACAAATTCTGCAAATATAAATGCTTGGNATTCTTTGCCAAGATCTACAATAAAGATAAATTTGTATTCGCAAAATATTTTACAAACAAACAATGATAAAATAGAAATATTAGGTTGTGACCTTAATTTAAATTACAATATTTTTNNTAATTGGATTTTATCTGGCTATTTACGTCATTTGTCAAATCCAAATATTCTTTCTGATGGTATCGGCGATCTTTTAGAGTTCACCTTATCNGGAAATGAAAATTTATTTAATAATAATATGATATTATTCTTTAATTTAGGATTTACTGGATGGGTTAATCGTAAATCTGACATTAGTTTTAACCCATTTTATTGTACACCAATTTTTATTTTAGATCCAAATTTTACACTTAAAGATCAATGGAACCTAAATTCTGCAATATCTTTAAAGGTTTCATCTTTAAAAGTGACATGGAAAATGAATAATATATTGAGAGCATTACAATCAAGGATTGATAGCATTAATGAAGAAAAAACTTTGATTATAAATAACTACTTTTTGCATCAAAATAATCGCCATATGGGTAGATTGATGGAGATTCATATTGATTGGTATTTCTCAGATTAATTAGACACTTCCCAAATTGCATANTCTCCAGGAGATGCATCTACAATATANGTAAAATTATGTTCCCCTAACTCATTANGGATNTAGACTGTGTCAGGTCCATTAAAGTCACTTGTAGTTCCCATAAAAATATAATCACTATGTGCGCCTGCTGAATAAAGACTGTTGGTATTATATGAGCCAATTTTTGCAGGTNTATTTATTGTNAGATCAGATTTTANTGGAGCAACTCCACCCTCATAAGTTCTATATGTTTGTTCATTAATTTTCATCATGTCTCCACCACATACGATTCCAGTATCATATTCTTTTATTTGTATGGCACCTGAGAGGATATCTATCTGACTTGTTCCATAATAAATCTCTGACCAATCAGGACTGTAATATGTTCTTGATATCCATAACAAACTACCTTCTATCAGCATTTGTTGTGGGCCATTACCAACTTGAAATGTCTCTACAATCTGTTTTGAATTAATATCTATTTTTTCAACAGTACTTCCTGAACTTATTGCGACCCATAAATATGATCCATCAGAAACAATTCCTTCAGGTGTTCCATTTACGCTAATTGAATCTTCGATGAAATAAGTTTCTAAATTCAATATTTTAATATTTCTACTATTCCAATTAGTGAAATATAAATAATCATCAACTATTACCATTTCTCTTGGGCCTGAGTTATGAGTATTAATTTTTATACCAGGCAGACTTAAGCCTGATGATGTAATAATATATATTTTTATTAAATGACTATTATTTATTAATACAAATAATTTATCATCATATACCTTTATAGATTGAATTACATCTCCAATATTTGAAACTTTTTGTATTTGATTAGGGCCTTGGAAAACTGAAATAGAGGCATTGCTACTTCCAAAATTTCCTTCAGAAGCTATAAAGGTCAATCTTTTCTCATTATCAAATCCCGAATTATTATCACAAGAAATAAATAAAAATAAGATTAAAATAAATTTATTCTTCATTATTTTCCTTTTTTTAATACTTGGAGATAAAATTTTAGTTATTAAAAGCTACTTTTATCCCGAAAGCACATTAAGATACGAAGAATTATTTAGATATCCTGACTTATGCCTCAGCAGAGTCAATTTGTCTTCTCACCTTAAAAGATAATGGCATGATAAATTGATCTTAAGCAATTACAGTAGCGGGAACTGTGACCGAATTATAAGGTCTTCCCTAAATAACTCTTTCTAAATGACCATTTAAGATTAAAATTTTTATACAAATAATCAAACAGCTATTTTATTATATTCTTTTTTTATGGAACTCTTGTTATATAGAAAGAGTGTAGAATAAATTCCTTAACGAATTTTTCATCTTAATAACCATGAAGACAAATTATTTTACAATAAATGTATCTGTTGCGAATATATATAATGAACCTGATTTTACATCGCAAGTAGTCACTCAAGGTTTATTAGGTGAGTCTTGTAATATTTTGGACGAAAGTGATGATTGGGTTAAGATTCAACAGTGGGATAATTATAAGGGTTGGATTAATAATAAGCAGGGTGTGTATTCAGAAAAAAAATATGATTCTAAACTAACTGTTTTTGATATGGATGGAGTGGTAATTCAAAGAAATAGTAATAATATNATTAGAGATCTTACTTTTGGTAATAAACTTGTTGGAAAAGCAAAAAATGGAGGGTTTGATTTGGTTCTTCCTGATGGAGAAAAAGGTTGGACTGATACTATATTAGGGAATATGACTGAGAAGCCTAGCAGGAAAAGCATTCTTCGTTTAGCACGATCTTTTTTGGGCACTCCTTATCTCTGGGGAGGAAAATCACCTCATGGCTTTGATTGTTCCGGATTTATTCAATCCATTTTTTATATTTTTAATATTGAACTACCAAGAGATTCTTTTCAACAAGCTGAATACTTAGATAAATATAAAATAAATAGAGATGTAGTACAGGAATGTGATTTACATTTCTTTAATAATAATAATAAAGTTTCTCATGTTGCACTTGCGGAGGACAATGGATACTACTTGCACTCTCAAGGATGGATCAAACAAGAAAGTTTTGATAAAAAATCACCAAATTATAATCAAGATTTAGACTCTAAATACACTTTTTCAGTATCGATGAAAGAAATATTAGATTAATGAATAATTATTCTAATAAAGAAGGCTCATTACTTAATCGAGCTGTACTAGTATTAAATTCAAATTATGCTCCAATGACAATTACTACATCAAAAAGAGCTATTTGTTTATTTTGTCTTGATAAAGTCGATGTTATTGAAACGTATAATGACCGTATTCATTCTCCAAGCAGAACTTTACAACTACCAAGCATTGTTAAGGTAAAAGATTATATAAATTATAATAGTATGAATGTAGTATTAACTAGGAAAAATATATTATTAAGAGATAAACAACAATGCCAATATTGTGCTTGCAAATCAAATATATTAACTATTGACCATATTATTCCTAAAGAAAGAGGCGGTTATGATTCATGGGATAACCTTGTGACTGCTTGTCAGAATTGTAATAGAAAAAAAGGAAATAGGACGCCAGAGGAGGCAAGAATGCCTTTATTAAAGCATCCTAAGAAACCTAATAGAATTCATTATTTTCAGCAATTTATAAAGGAATCTCAACGAAATTGGAAACCTTATTTATTTTTAGAGGCATTTTGAGGTAAATCTTTGAAAAGAGTGTTAAGCGGTATACAGCCTTCAGGATCATTACATGTTGGCAATTATTTTGGTATGATGAATAGAATGATTAAATACCAGGATGAAAATGAACTATTTTCTTGTATAGTAAATTATCATGCATTAACAACATCAAATGACCCAGAAGTTTTAAGAGAAAATACAATTAATGCTACTTTGGATTTTTTTGCATTAGGCTTGGATCCTGAAAAATCTACTTTTTGGATTCAGGGAGATGTCCCTCACGTTACAGAGTTTACATGGATCATCTCAAATGTAACAAATGTCGGATTAATTGAGCGTTCTACTTCATATAAAGATAAAATTTCAAAAGGCGTTATTCCAAATATGGGCTTATTTAGTTATCCTTTACTCATGGCATCAGATATTTTGTGTTTTGGAAGTGAGATTGTACCTGTTGGAAAGGATCAAAAGCAGCATTTAGAGATTGCCCGAGACATTGCTGTAAGATTTAATAATATATATGGTGATATATTAGTTATTCCTGAGGAAGATATAGATAAAGATACTCAATTGGTGCCAGGTACCGATGGTCAAAAAATGAGTAAATCATATAATAATATTATTCCAATATTCGGTGATGAAAGTTTTATCAAAAAACAGATTATGTCCATAGTTACAGATTCTACGCCTGTTGATCAACCTAAGGATTTAAATTCTCCTTTATATAGATTATTTACATTATTTCTCAGTGATAAAGACAAAAAAATATTAGAAAATAAATTTCTTAGTCCAGGACTACAATATGGCAAAGTAAAAGCAGATTTATGTGATACCGCTATTGAGTATTTTCGACCTTTTAGAGATAAAAGAGATTATTTATCCAAAAATTTAGATTATGTTTTTAATCAGTTAGCCATTGGATCAGAAAAAGCAACTTTGGTCGCAGATCAAATTATTGATAAAGTAAGAACTGTAACTGGATTAAATTATTCTACAAAATAAATGTATAAAGTAAAATTAGAGAATTTTAGCGGACCGCTTGACTTATTATTATATTTTATACGTCGAGATAAAATTGATATTTATGATATTCCTATTTCATCTATAACTAAAGAATATATGGATACTTTGGAAATGTTAGAAAACCTGAATTTAAATATTGCTGGTGAGTTTATTTTGATGGCGGCTACTTTAATGAGGATCAAGGCAAAAATGCTTTTACCAAAGCCTGGATTTATTGATTTAGATGAAGGACATGATCCTAGAGTAGAGTTAGTTCAACAGCTACTTGAGTATCAGAGATATAAAGATATGTCTTTTGATTTGAAGCAACTAGCTGAACAAAGGAGTCATTATCATCCGCGTGGAATAAAAATGAAATCCCCTAAATATAAAGAGAACATAAGTGAGCATTTAAAAGATGTTACAATTTTTGAGATAGCTCGTATTTTTAAAAATGCTATGGAAAATATGCCAGTTATTCAACCGTATGAGCTTCATAGAGAGCAGATACATTTAGATGATCAAAAAGCAATAATATTGAAATCTTTTGATATGCAAGGCTCACTGCAATTTTCTTTTTTGTTAGATAAGTTAAAATCAAAAATTGAAGTTGTTGTGACATTTTTAGCTATTTTAGAATTAGTTAGAATGCGCAAAATAGTTATTATTCAAAGTGAGATTTTTGGTGAAATGGAAATGCAAAGAATTGAAGCCGAAGCATAATTAAATGATCGTATCTGAAAAATTACAAATTCTAGAAGCTCTCCTTTTTGCTTCTCCTGAGCCATTAACTCAAACCAGAGTAAATTTAATTTTTAAAAATGATGCGCCAAAATTAGATAATGCAATTAAAAAACTTAATACACACTATGAAAAGAATAATAGATCATATATCGTTCAGCGTATTGCAGGAGGTTATCAAATAACTACTCTTCCTAAGTATGATAAATGGATTAAAAGAATGTTTGATAAGTCTGGAAAAATCATATTATCTACAGCTGCAATTGAAACTCTTGCAATCGTAGCATATAAACAACCAATTACTAGATTTAATATCGAGTCTATCCGTGGTGTTGATTGTAGTGGAGTTATTAAGACTTTATTATCCAGAAATTTAATTAAAATTAAAGGACGGGATGATGCGCCTGGACGTCCACTTTTATATTCAACTACAAATGATTTTTTGGAAAATTTTGGATTAAATCGTGTATCTGATTTGCCAAAACTAAAAGAAGTTGCAGAATTAACAGATCAAGATATGTTAGATAAAATGAAATTAGATAGTTTGCAATTGAATCAATCAGAAAATTCTAATGATATATCCATGGATAATTTTTCTACAACCAATTTATTGCCATAATAATTAATAATTAATGCGTTTGAATAAATATTTAGCTCTATCTGGAGTAGCTTCTAGGAGGATGGCAGATAATTTAATTAAAGCTGCAACTACTACTGTTAATGATATTGTTATAACAGATCCAGCATTTCGTGTAAAAAAAGATGATGTGATTAGATATGATGGTAAGAATATCAAAATTAATCAAAAACATGTTGTTATAATTTTTAATAAACCTTTAGGTGTAATTACAAGTATGGATGATCCGAAAAATAGACCAGTTATTGCTGATTATTTTCCGAAAAATATGAGGCTTTTTCCTGTTGGTAGATTAGATAAAAACACCACAGGTTTATTATTAGTAACAAATAATGGAGATTTAGCTAANAAGCTTATGCATCCTAAAAATCTTATTCCTAAAATTTATGAAGCTGAAACAGATTTACTACTTAATGCTAAATTAATATCGAANATAAAAAAAGGGGTTTTCATTGGTTACAATCAATGGGCAAAAGCAATAGTTNTTAATCAAAAAAAAATAAAAAGTAGAATACTTGTAACTTTGCAATTGCATCATGGTAAGAANCGAGAAATCAGAAGNTTATTTAATAAAATTAATAGAAGATTATTTAGTTTAAAAAGAGTACGATATGGTGATCTTGAATTAGGAAATTTGCCNTTNGGTAAATTNAGGGAATTGAATAAAATTGAATTGAATAAGGTTCAAAAATCTATATATGNATAAATCTATAAATATTCCAATTTTTAAAATATATNCCATTTCATTGGTTTTCATNAAACTCAATAGTAAATTTGCCAGCTTTTTGAGAAGGTGATTAAATGATAATCGCTATTGATGGACCTGCTGCCTCTGGCAAAAGNACTACAGCTAAATTAGTTGCGAAAAAATTAAATATAACTTATTTAGATACTGGTGCGATGTATAGAGCTGTAACTTTACAATTATTGAGNTCTAATNCTNATTTTGATAATATTGATAAAGTTTCTTCTATTCTTGGTAATCTCAATATTGATATGTATGATTATAAAGGTAGAGATATAATAAAACTAAATAATGAGGATGTCACTNAGGAAATAAGATCAAGTAATGTTACNAAATATGTTAGTGAAGTTAGCGCATTGCTTACTGTTCGGNAAACTATGGTTATTATGCAAAGAGAAATTGGATTTAAAACTGATTGTGTAATTGAAGGGCGAGATATTGGAACAAAAGTATTTCCAAATGCTGATTATAAATTTTATATGATTGCAGATATAAAAATGAGAGCTAATAGAAGATTAAAAGATATGAATCAGTTGGGAATAATTAAATCATTAGATGATGTTGTTTCTGATTTGGAGATAAGAGACTATAAGGATTCCAATCGAGAGAATTCCCCCCTGCGTAAAGCATTGGATGCAGTTGAAATTGACACTTCAAATTTATCTATTGATGAGCAGGTTAATAAGATCATTAATCATATAAAAATAAATAAATAGGAATAATATGTCTGAAGAAAACAAAAATGAATTGACTATTGAAGAGGAAGAAGTAAATATTTCTGATTCCAGTAATGATTCTAATAATTTAGAAGATTTACCTTTAGTTGCTGTAGATAATGAAAATGATAAAGGTAGTATATCTGATATTCAAATAGATTACTTAAATCCTAAGTTATTTGAAGATATTCGTACTGTTGATATAAACGATCTACTTTCTAACACAGATGAATCTTCAATAAAAGATGAAGTAAAGGATCAATATCTTGGTTCAATTTCTGATATATCTGAGAACCAGGTACTTTCTGGACGTGTAATTGGAATGAATGAAAAAGATATCTTAATTGATATTGGATTCAAATCTGAAGGAATAATTGATCGTTCAGAATTTCCCGAAGATGCAATTCCTCAGATTGGTGATCAGATTGATGTTTACCTTGAATATCTTGAAGATAGAAATGGTAATTTAGTTCTATCAAAAGAAAAAGCAGATTTTATGCGAAATTGGACAGAGATAAGAAAGTATTATGATACTGGTGAAATATTTAGTTGTAAAATTATTAAAAGAATTAAAGGTGGTATGATTGTTGATATAAATGGTTTACCTGGATTCCTTCCTGGAAGTCAAATAGATGTAAGACCAATTAAAGATTTTGATAATTTTCTTGATAAAGATATTGAAGTCCGAGTTGTTAAGCTAAATGAGGCACGCAAAAATATAGTTGTGTCTCATAAGGTGATAATAGAAGATAGTCTTCAAGAAAAAAGAGAAGAATTCCTTTCTGAGATTGAAGTTGGACAAATAATTGAAGGAAGAGTTAAAAATATTACTGACTTTGGTGTTTTTATAGATTTAGGAGGAATCGATGGCCTTCTACATATTACGGATTTATCTTGGGGTAGAGTAAACCATCCTAGTGAAATTGTTGANTTAGATGAGACCATTTCAATTAAGATTATAGATTATGATGAGAGTAAGCAACGGGTGTCTCTTGGTTTAAAACAGCTTATGCCTCATCCATGGGAAAATGTTCAAGATACGTATCCAATTGGANCTAAGGTTAAAGGGAAAATTGTAAGTTTGACAAATTATGGAGCATTTGTTGAATTAGAGGCTGGTGTTGAAGGTTTAATTCATGTTTCTGAGATGTCTTGGACACGTCACATTAAGAATGCTTCTGAAATTTATTCTATTGCTGAAGAAGTAAATGCACAAGTGCTTGCAATAGATAAAGATGATAGAAAAATAAGTCTTGGTATTAAACAATTAGAACCAGATCCATGGGATGATATTCAAGAAAGATATATAATTGGAACTTTACATAAAGGTAAAATTATTAATATAACGCAATTTGGAGTATTTGTTGAATTAGAAGATGGTATAGAAGGCTTAATACATGTCTCTGATTTATCATGGACAAAAATTGTTCGACACCCCAAAGAAATGGTACAGAAGGATGAAGATATAGAAGTGAGCATTATTGAAGTCTCTCGTGAAAAAAGAAAAATCTCTCTTGGTTTAAAACAAATATCAGAGGACCCTTGGCCAGATTTAATTAAAAAATATGAAACTGGAAAAGAAGTTACTGGAGAAATATTAAAAATATTAGATAAAGGTATTATTTTACAATTAGATGATGACGTTGAAGGAATTGTTCCATTTAGCGCTAGGTCCAGTAAAGGTCGTAAAGAAAAATTATCAAAATATAACTCAGGAGATAAAATAACTGGTTTAGTAATGGAAGTGAAGCCAGAAGATAAAAAGATTGTAATTTATATTGATGATTTATCCGATAAAAATAATTCTAATTCTAAGGGTGATGTTGAAGAATATTTAAGTGGACAAGATCAACCTGCTGCTCAAAAGATTGAAATACCTGATGAATTAACAGAAAAATCTTCCAAAGAAGAGTCAGCTGAATAATTTTTAAAATATTGTTTAAAGTTGGTTGATTTTTGAAAGAATCAAATTTCATAACTTTTTTAAATAATAAGCAATTTGGTGCACGTATAGGTGCCTTTGGGCTAGCAGTATTTTTGTGGCTTTTTGTAGTTAGTAATAATAATTATTCTACGATTATTAATATCCCAATTGAAGTTAGAAATCTTAATGAAAGAAAAAGAGCTTATAAAAAAGAAATTCCTCAGATAGCAAAAGTTCGTTTTAAAGGAAAAGGAAGATCTATAATAAAGACATTACTATTAAAAGATTTTGTAAAAGATTTTAAATTAGTTATCGATCTTGATAGAATTTCTGAAGAATACAACTTTTTCTTAAACGATTATTATAATAAGTACCCTCAAAAAGTTTCAATTCCATCAGCATTTGAATTACAGTATGTTGAAGTCATCTATCCTGATTCAATTCATATTAGTTTAGATGAGTATATGGTTAAAAATGTTCGTATTAAATCTAACATAGTAATCAATCCTAGTCCGGGTTATATAAAAGTTGGCAAACCATATCTAGATTCAAGTTTAATAACAATTGCTGGTGCAAAAAATGTAATCCAATCAATTGATTTTATTTATACAGATAATGATACTTTTGATAATATTGATATTCCAATCAATACAACAGTTTCACTTAAAAGAATAAATAATACACTCATAGAATATTCTTTTTTAAAAGTTAATTATACACAAGATATTCAGGCTATTAGTGAAAGAATCGTAAGTAGTGTGCCAGTAATAATTAAAAATAATTTAAAAGGTTTGGTTGTAAGAAAAAACCCTAGTACAGTATCATTAACTATAGTTGGAGGTATAAATTATATTGCAAAAATAGAACCAACTGATATTATTGTCTCGATTGATTTTACTTATCAGTGGTCCCCAAAAAAGCAATTCTATGAGCCTACAATTATAGTTCCAGAAGGAATTATTAATTGGAAAGATTTAACACCAAGAAATATTGAACTAGCAGTTGCAAAGGAATCAGATTGATAATCTTAGGAATTGAGTCTTCTTGCGATGAATCTGCTGCATCAATTTGTAAAGATGGAAAAATTTTATCAAACGTTGTTAGTTCACAAAAAATTCATAATAATTATGGTGGAGTAGTGCCAGAAATAGCTTCTCGTGAACATGACCGTCTGTTAAATCACTTAGTCGTAAAATCTATAAATGAAGCTAATATTTCTTTGAATAATATAGAAGGTATTGGTGTTACAAAAGGGCCTGGACTAGCAGGGGCATTATTAACTGGTGTAAGTTTTGCAAAGGGATTTTCCCAAAGTATAAATGTCCCAATCATTGGAATTAATCACCTGGAGGCTCATATTTATGCGAACTTTTTAGCTTATCCTAAGTTAGAATATCCATTAGTTTGTTTATTAGTTTCAGGAGGACATACGCAGATTTGGTATATTAAGAATATATTTGATTATGAACTATTAGGTGATACTAGAGATGATGCTGCTGGAGAAGCTTTTGATAAAGGATCAAGAATCTTAGGTTTAGGATATCCAGGAGGACCAGTTATTGAAAAAATTGCAAATAAAGGTAATAGCGATGCGATTAATTTTCCTAGAGCGCTTATGGAAAAAGATAATCTTGAGTTTAGTTTTAGTGGTTTAAAAACATCTTTGCTTTACTTAGTTAAAAAAGAACAATTATTTGATGTTGAGGATATTGTTGCAAGTTATCAAAAAGCAATTTTAGATGTTCTTGTCACAAAACTTTTAAGAGCTATAAACATTAAAAAAGTTAATACTTGTATTATAGCAGGCGGAGTTGCAGCGAATAAGTGCTTACGTAGAATGGTAAATGATAAACTAAATAATAGAATTAATGTTTATTATCCTGACATTAATTTATGTACCGATAATGCAGCGATGATTGCTTTCCTTGCAGAGATTTATCTTATGAAAGGAATACGAAGTAGTATAGATTTTGAAGTTGTTCCAAATTTAAAATTGAAATAAAATGGAATTTTCTTTTTTAAAACCGGCTGATATCTGGTTTTGGTTTTTTGTTATTATTTCATTTATAATAGTAGTTTANTCTTTCATATTTATAAAGAATCATTCCGAATTAAAATTNTTAATCATNTTGAGAAGCATAACATTTATAATAATTACCTTCTTACTAGTACAACCAAAATTTTCGTGGATCCATTTTAAATATAATAAATTAGATTGGAATTTATATGTTGATAATTCAGTAAGCATTTCANATCACCCAGCTNTATCATTTCAGACTATAAAAACAGAGCTTGAACAAATTATATTTAATATTTCAAAAAATATTGCTTTTTCGAATCTTTTTTCTTTTTCTGATGAGGTAAAAAAAATTGAAAATACTAATGAACTNGATGGTTCTGGATCTTCAACTGATTTGGGAAGAGTACTTAGTCATATTAAGTTAAACCAGGACAACTTAGCTGGTGCAATAATTATCACTGATGGACANAATAACCATGGAATTGACCCTGNAAATTTAATAAGAAATATAAAAGTTCCAGTTTTTACTTTAGGTATTGGTGAATCAAAACCATCAATCGATTTAAGCATAGAGAGCGTGGATGCTCCAACTGTATCTATTAAAGGTGAGAAAGTTAATATTAATGTAACAATTCTTTCTTTTGGCGATTTAANGGAAAAAGTTAATGTAATGCTATTTAGTGAAAAAAGAATGATTGGATCAAAATTCTTAAATATAAGTGGACAAGGATCTAGGAATGAGGCGCGATTTATTTTTACACCTATAAATCTTGGAGAAAATGAGTATATAGTTAAAGTTTCAAGTTTGGCTGAAGAAATAAACATAGATAATAATCAACAAAACTTTTTTATTACTATATTAAAAGATCGTTATAAAGTAGCTCTAATTACTGGAGTACCAAGTTTTAATACTGTAGTAATAAAAGATTATATTAATAATTATCCACGTGTTGAACTTGATCACTTTGTTCGATCTAAAAATAAATATTCTCCCTCATTAAATTCGTTCTGGTCAACACCTTATCAATTAATCATTTTTGATAATTATCCTATTGATGTTTTAAAATCTAAGACACAGAAAATATATTCAAGAAAAATAACTTCTGAGAAATCTTCGCTTTTATGGATTATAGGTCAAAATGTAACTAAAGAATCTTCCCAGTCACTGACACCTTTTTTTCACTTAGATTTAATAAAAGAAAATATTAATTCGGATAAGAAATCTTGGTATTTTACTGAAGAAATAATAAATAGTAATGTTATTCAGGGTTTATTAACAATTCATGAGAGTAATTTTTCAGATATTTTTCCACCAATTATGATACCCTATAAATTTAATAGTAAGCATGATAAAGTAAATCCAATTGCGTACCATGAATCTGAAGAAGTTATTCCAGTGCTTTTTATGGGAGAAGTAAAAAACATCCGTAGCATTGTATGGACATCGAACGATCTTTCAACTATTAAGTATAATATTTCTAATTCTAATTCAAATAATATTTTTCCTGAAATTTGGTCAAAACTATTTTCCTGGTTATTGAAAACTGGTGGTGATAAAAATCTATATTTTCGTTTAAATAAAGACTCTTATCAGCAGGGTGAAGAGATATTAATTACTGGAAGTAGCGTACGCGATTATATTAATATTAATAATCAAGCATTTATAACTATAATTAANGATAGTATTGAGATTAATTCTTTTGAATTAAGGTTTAATCCTGAGACTTATCGATGGGAGGGTAATTTTTGGGCTCCTAAGCCTGGTAATTATAAATATAAAATTGTAATTCAAGATGGATTAACTGATCCAATGGTGCAAAATGGAAAATTTATTGTTGAAAAAAGCCAGATAGAATTAAACCAAGTNTCTTTAAATTTGCCTCTACTTGCAAATATTTCAAATATTACAGAAGCTGAATATTATTCTTGGGAACTCCGNTCAAAACTGGTTGATAAGATTACACCTATAGAAAGCAAACGTAAAATAAATAAATCCATTGTTTTAAATGAGAATAAATGGGTGATGATAATGTTGATTTTATTATTAACTATCGAATGGGTTTTTAGAAAAAGAATTGGTTTACCTTAGAATATATATAATAATTTATTAGTGAAAAAATTATGGGGGTTATTTAGTTAATTATGAAAAATATTACAGTAATCGGAACAGGATATGTTGGCTTAGTTAGCGGNGCTGGAATTTCAGATTTTGGTAATAATGTATGTTGTGCAGATATTGATAANGAAAAGATCGAATTATTAAATAATGGTGTGATTCCGATTTATGAACCCGGTTTGGATGAATTATTTAAGAGAAATNTCNAATCAAAAAGATTGATATTTNCTGATAATNTCGATGATTCTNTANNATCTGCTGANGTAATATTTATTGCAGTTGGGACACCTGAAGACAAAACTGGAAATGCAGATATAACGGCTGTTTTACAAGTTGCAGAATTAATTGGGAAAAATCTAAATAACTATAAAGTTATTTGCACAAAGAGTACTGTACCCGTAGGTACTGGAAAGAAAATTATTGATGTAATAAATAAATATAATCAAAATAATATTGAATTTGATTANTGTTCAAATCCGGAATTCTTAAGAGAAGGTAAGGCNGTCTCGGACTTCCTTCAACCTGATAGGGTGGTTCTAGGTCTTACTAGCAAAAAAGCTTATGATTATATGAAAGATGTTTATCGTACTCTATATATTAATAAAACACCTTTAATTCATACAACAATTGAAACTGCTGAAATGATAAAATATGCTGCTAATGCCTTCTTAGCTTTGAAAATAAGTTATATTAATGAGCTAGCGAATCTTTGTGATGAAATTGGCNCAGATATANATGAAGTAACAGAAGCCCTTGGTTCTGATGGTCGAATAAGCCCAAAGTTTTTGCATCCAGGTCCTGGTTTTGGAGGATCCTGTTTTCCAAAAGATACCAAAGCGTTAATTNNCATAGCAAAAANATANAATCTTGATATGCATACAATTGATGNGGCAATTAAAACTAATAACTATCAAAAACTCAGGATGCTCAATAAACTCGAAATACTACTTGAAGGAAACTTTAACAAGAAAAAGATAGGCATTTTAGGATTAGCTTTTAAGCAGGAGACAGATGATGTTAGGGAATCAGCTGCAATTGATATGATTTCAGGATTAATAAAACGAGGTGCAAATATTAAAGCTTATGACCCTGTAGCAAATGATTCTATGAAAAAATTAATTCCAAATATTGATTATAAATTAAGTTGGCAATCTGCTGTAGAAGATTGTGATGCTGTAGTAATTATGACTGAATGGAATGAATTTAGAGGAATGGATTTATCTACACTTAAGAAATTAATGTTTTCCCCGATTATCCTTGATACCAGAAATATTTTAAATATTACTGAGCTAAAAAAATTAGATTTTAAATTTGATAATGTAGGACGAAAATGATTATTGAACAGACAAAAATTGATGGTGTATTATTAATAAAACCTACNATTTACGAAGATGAAAGAGGTTACTTTTTTGAAAGTTATAGAGACGATAATTTTAAGAAAATTGGTTTATCAGGTAAGTTCTCTCAAGATAATCAGACAAAATCGAAGAAAGGAACTTTAAGAGGTTTACATTATCAGTTAAATTATGCTCAAGGTAANTTAGTACGAGTAAGTTTAGGTGAAGTATACGATGTTGCTGTTGATATCAGATTAAACTCTCCTACTTTTGGAAAATATTATGGCACTGTACTTTCAGATAATAATCACTTTCAAATGTATGTTCCTCCAGGTTTTGCCCATGGTTATATCGTTAGATCTGAAATCGCAATCTTTCAATATAAGTGTACCGAAGTATATCATCCTGAGGACGAATATGGAATTCGATGGAATGACCCTAAAGTATCAATAGAATGGGACATTACTAATCCAATTATTTCTGTTAGAGATAAAGAATTGCCTTTATTATCAAATCAAAAGAATCTTCCAATTTATTAGTTACGATGAATAACAATATTTTAGTTACAGGTGGCAGTGGATTTATTGGTTCAAACTTTATTCAATATCTAATAAATAATACTGATTATCAATTAATAATTAATTTGGACAAATTAACTTATGCGGGAAACNCTGATAATTTAATCAACTTAGAAAATGACCCACGTTATGAATTTATTAATGATGATATTTGTAATAAAGANTGCATCAAAAAAATATTTCATGATTATAAGCCTAATAAAATTGTACACTTTGCAGCTGAAAGTCATGTGGATCGTTCTATTGATGGTCCTAAGGATTTTATTAATACTAATATTATTGGGACATACTTTTTACTTGAAGAATCATTATCTTTCTATAACAGGTTAAATAAACCGTCAAAGTCTTCTTTCAAGTTTCATCATATTTCAACTGATGANGTTTTTGGGAGTCTTGGAGAAAGTGGGTCTTTTACAGAAAATACTCCCTATGATCCAAGTTCACCATATTCAGCTACAAAAGCTTCTTCTGATCATCTTGTNCGTGCTTGGTTTAGGACTTTTGGATTACCAGTAACTATTTCAAATTGTTCTAACAATTATGGACCATATCAGTTTCCTGAAAAATTAATTCCATTAATGATAATTAAATGTTTATCAGAAAAGTCACTTCCTATCTATGGAAAAGGTGAAAATATTCGTGATTGGTTATACGTGGAAGACCATTGTAAAGCAATAGATTTAATTTTACAAGATGGCACAATTGGTGACACATATAATATTGGTGGAAATAATGAAATAAGAAATATTAGTATTGTTGAATCAATTTGCAGTATTTTAGATAGGTTAAGCCCTGCAAATTCTGGAAAACCTTACCATAANTTAATAACATATGTTACAGATCGTCCTGGACATGATTATAGATATTCTATTGATTCAACTAAAATTAAAAATGATTTAAATTGGGAGCCAAAAGAAACCTTTGATACGGGATTAATTAAAACAATAGAATGGTATCTTAAAAATGAAGTTTGGTGGAGAAAAATAAAAGATCATGTATATAAACAGGAAAGACTTGGTGTTTCATCTTGAAAATAAGAAAAAATAGTCATCATTTTTTTTATTTATATATTTTAGTAATTATTAATATTGCTTATACACAATCTTCTAACCAGTTAGATGCTACTCAATTAGATAATTCTCAACAACCAATAATATATCGTGAATATGGAGTGAAACCTCTTCCTTTAGAAAGTGCGATTAAACCAGAAGAATATTACTTGGGACCGGGAGACAGATTAAGGATATTATGGTCTGTAGAAAATATTGATAATTTTGTTACAATAGGTCCGACCGGTAATNTAATTGTTCCTGAGATTGGGCCGATAAATGTCTTAGGTAAAACTTTAGCAGATGTTGATCGTGAAATAAATGAAGAGATAAAACAAGTCTATAAATCAGCGAAAGTTTCTATAGATCTTATCCGATTTAGACAATTTAAGGTGCTCGTTTACGGCGCAGTGAATAGACCTAGATATGTTAAAATGGCACCAGTAAGTCGATTTAGTGAAGCAATTAATGAAGCTGGAGGTCTACAGAAATATGCGGATCNAGATAGAGCTGTTTTAATTAGAGCAAATAAAAGTACTAATATATTTATTAAAGAATTTTTACTATATGGTGATGTAAAAAATAATCCATATTTAACAGATGGTGATAAAATTTTCGTACCCTTTAAAGGTATTAATGCTGAAGAACAAAAAAAATATATGGAATATGATAATGCTAATAAAGTGTTAGTAACAGGGTTTGTTATTAAGCCAACTGCACATTATTTTCGTCCAGGGTNTAGCGCAAAAGATTATATAGCCTTAAGTGGAGGATCATTAGATGTTGGTTCATCAAAAAGGGTGAGAATATTAAAAAAAGATGGTAGAATATTGAAAAAAGCATATAATGAGACTATTGAGCCAGGGGATATTGTTGATATACCAGAAACTTATGGAAGTATTATCTTTGGGAATACTGGATTTGTNCAAGCCTTAACATCAATTGCGACACTAATGTTAGCATATCAAGCAACACTTAGATGAGCATAAATTTATCACCTCATGAAAAGAAAATTTTATCACTAGTTGATAAATACCCTTCTATTATTGCTGATCCATTAGAGAGAAAACGTGTAGCAGAATTAAATGGTATGTCTGAAAAAACTCTTCGTAATAGACTTGCTGATTTAAAAAGATATGGAATAATTGGTGATAAAAATCGTGTACAGAATTACAATATTAGTGAGGAAGAAGGATTTGTTGGAAGTTTTTTACTATTTTGGAAAAGTAGAAAATTTATTTTTAAGAATNTGATTATTGTGACTTTATCTGCTATAATTATATCTCTTTTATTACCAAAGTGGTATGCGTCAAAGGCTGTTGTGCTTTCTTCAGGCGCTGGGCAATTTAATTTTTTATCTTCTATTTCACCTATCCCAGTTGCGGATTTTGGGTTATCCACAATTAATGAAGATATTAATAATTTTATTGCAATACTTCAGAGTAGGACTGTGAAAGAATATATGGTTAATAAATTCAATTTAATTGATAGATATAAGCAAAGAGATATTGAATATGCAATTGAAGCTTTTGAAGAAAAAATAGAATTAGAAGTAACAGAAGAAGGGACATTAGAAATAACCATTATTGATAAGGATCCTTTAATTGCTAAAGAAATGGTAAATGAAGTTCTTTTTATGTTAGATCAGATTAATCAAAGTATTGGGATGGAAGCTGGTAAATATAATCGAGAATTCTTAGAAAATAGGATCAATATAAATAAAAAAGATCTTGAAAAGGCCGAACTTGCTTTAAAAACTTTTCAGGAAAAAACTGGTATTATTGATTTAGTTGCCCAGTTATCCAGCACTATGCAAATGAGTGCACAAGCATATAATTCAATTTTTGAAGCATATACAGCATTATATGCAAAAAAGATTGAAACTGAAACAGAATTAGCAGTTGCCAAAACAACTTTATCAAATAATAATCCTACTATAATGCAACTTGAAAAACTATTAAATGAACAGACAATTCAACTTGATCAGCTAATGATAAGATTAGATGAGAAATTGCAATATCTATTATCTAATATTTCTCCTGCCCAAATTGACACTATACCAAATATTGAGTTTTCAGTTTCTTTTAATACTTTGCCATCTTTAGGACTAGAAAATGCTAGACTAATTCGTGAGGTCGAATTACAAAGNACTATTCAAGAAATTCTGATTCCACAATTTGAACAAGCCAAGCTGGAAGAAACAAAAAATATTCCAACACTTCAAATAATTGATAAGCCTAAGGTTGCATTAAATAAAACCAAGCCAAAAAGATCATTAATAGTAATTGGATCGACAATTATGAGTTTTTTAATGTCTTTAATATTTGTTTATACTGATCATAGAACAAAGGGATTCAGATTAGCTATTAAGCAAAGTAAGTTGTAATGCTTCTGCTTATAATTCTTTCTATTACTCAAATATTATTTTTTCTTATAGGTATCAATACANNTCCATTAGTGATGATTATTTTACCTATAGGTNTAATNATATTTTGGTGGTTAATTAACAATCCATCTATTTCTTTAATGTTTTTAAGTCTNACNGCAATNATTAAAGGNTATTTAATTAATTANAATCCTATTTTTGANATANTAGATATTACTGTTGTAGCAACAATTATTATCTGGCTTGGATTAATTAAGATGCTTATCCAAGATGGTTGGAATATTCCAAAAAATTTAAAAGAAATTGTTTATATATTTATATTTTTTGGATTTGTACTTGGCCTTTCATATTTATACACACCCTCCCCTGAGTATGGATTAATGAAAATAATTCGTTTTAATACCTTTGCACTAACTATGTTTTTGACTCCTTTTCTTGTAATTAAATCACCAGAAGATTCAAAAAGACTTCTGTATTATTTTTATTTCCTATTAGCGATTATTGTTGGAATAATGTTATTCCAATTTATTTATTTTTTAAAATGGGGAGATTTTGCAATTGTTTTAGCATATTGGAATAGAATTTCAATTCCTGGTGCAAATCCTATACAAGTTAGTAGATATTTAGCAATTGGTGCAGCAATGTTGATAGTATTATTAATAAGAAAAAAACCTACTGATAGTATAAGTTATATTCTCATTCTATCTATAATATTATTAACGATCATTCTATCAGGATCTAGAGGTCCATTAGTAAGTATAATTTTAGGTTCAATAATCTATGCAATGCTCTATGAAAGAAATCACACTATGAAAATTATTGCATATGCTTCAATTGCAATAGGCACCATTATTTTAATTCTACTTTTATTACCTGAAAATCTGACTCAAAGGTTTTTTGATATTTCACAAGGTTCAGTTATTATTACGCAGCAAGGAGTTAAAAGAGTAAGTACTATAGCAACTAGATTTGAATTTTGGTCTATGTCATTAAAATCATGGATCTCTTCAATAGAAAATTTTGTATTTGGTCTTGGATCAGGAGGTTTTAGTTCATTATTTATTTGGAGAGATTGGAGATGGTATCCTCATAATATATTTTTTGAGATCATTGTTGAGCTAGGGTTTATTGGATTAACTCTATTATCATTATTTATTGCAAAAACGTATAAATTAATTAGTCAAGGTCTAAATAGAGGGTCATTTACTGATCATTCAGCATTATGGGTAGCAGGTACAACCGTTATATTTATTGCCGCTCAATTTTCCGGCGATATAAATGATAATAGAATCCTTTGGATGTTTCTGGCAATTTCAATAGCCTCAACGAATGTTGATAAGTTATTAGTTTTAGACACCAATAGTTAATAATTAACCACTATATTATTTGCATATCTAATCAAAAAATGAACATTTTAAACAAAAACTTATCATTGAAATATGATATAATAGTCACTCTTATTAATGGTATTGTAGTAATAGGTGGAATATTCATTTTAAATGGCCTAATTGCTCGAATACACGGATTGGAAGTGCTAGGTGAATTTTTATTAGTNAAAAGAACTATATCATCAAGCATGGGAATACTCTTAATTGGTTTGAATATTGCTTTGCCAAATTATTTAAGTAGAAATTTTGATAAGTCATATGCTGATAATTCGTATGTGCTATTTATGCTTGCAACTTTTCCTTTAACTGTATTATCAATCATTTCAGTAACATGGTTTGATATTAATGGTTTCAATGAAAACTATTTTTGGTATTACGTGATCTTTTCTTTTGGTATGTGTTCACAATTTATGACTTATGCTATTTTTAGAGGTTATATGAATATGATAGGTGCAAATATTTTTCAATTGATTGGTACTGCAATTATTCCAATCCTTGTTTTTATTTATGTTTCCACATTACACGATAGCCTTTTTTGGATTGGATCTTTTTCTATATTAGTTATGATTTCATCTTTTTTATTCCGAAATCAAGGTTTTCGTTTATATACAATTAAAGCTGATAAAATAAAAAAATTATTTATTTATGGATTTGAAAGANTCCCAAGTTTTATATCCCAATTTATCCTATTAGCTGCTGTGCCCATCTTTATTGCCCAAAAAGTAGATTTTAATAGTGTTGCTTATTTTAACTCAAGCCTAAGTTTAGTTCGCCTTGCTTTAATAATTGTTAATCCTATAGGGTTAGTGTTNTTACCAAGAATATCAAATAAAGTTGCAAGCGGTTCACTGGAAGAAATAAATAATAAATTATTTATATTATTAAAAGCAGGAATNTTTTTTAGTGTAATTGTATCAATTTATTGTTATTCGAATGCTGCGCTAATTTTTAAATATTGGCTTGGTAGTGAAAGTTACAAGGGAGTGCAGATCTTACAATTTACAATATTAGCTTTACCTTTTTACACGCTTGCAGGTTTATGTAGNAGTCCAATAGATGCAATATCTGAAAGAGGATATAATTCTGTCATTTATACTATATCTGCTATAATAATGTTATTAATTCTTTATGCTGGGAAGATATTTGAATTTGATTTCTTGTACACTGCTATAATTAGTTTTTTGACTAGCTATATAATTTTAGCTTTCCTTAGTATGTATTTGATAAAAAAGTTTTACAAATCAAAATTTTGGAACTACAAATTGTTTCGTGATATCATTGCGGGTGGATTTATTATCTACATCATTAATTATTTATTGATAGGAATGTCAGATTTATTTCAATTATTGGGTCAGACTATTATTTATTTACTTATAGGTTTATTTTATATATTAAAGGTAAAGACGGGCTGGCTGGCTGAATTGAGAGGCTTATTCTTTGCAAGATAATTACAAGATATTTATTGGAACTAGTGTCCATCGATGGAACGATAACCGAATATTTCATAAAGAAGCAGTATCGTTAGCTAAAAAATTTAATGTTGAACTGCATGCACCTGCAGATTTTGATAAAAAAAATATAAATGGTGTTAAGATTATTGGCCTTCCTACATGGGAAGAAGAAATAGATAGAAAATTGATTAGAAAACAACTTTGGCTTAGATTAAAAAATAATGATTCAGATATATTTATTTTTCATGATCCAGAATTAATATGGACTGGTATTAAAGCTTCAATAGTATTAAAGCTTAAGGTTGTATATGATATTCATGAAAACACTATTCAATCCATAATACGAAAAAAATGGCTTAATCCAATTGCCAAACTAATTGCAATCATTGGATATTCTTTTTTACAACAAATATCAAAATTATTCTTTGATCATTATCTACTTGCTGAAGATTCATATAGAAATTTTATGAAAAAGAATAGTACTGTTATTTACAATTATCCATTAAAAGTTGATTATGATCATCAAAGNATCAAAGAATTTGATTTAGTATACTTAGGGGATATAACGGAGGATAGAGGTGCATTAATTATGGTTAAAATATTATCTATCTTAAAAAGAAAACTTCCCAAGATTAACCTTGCTTTAATTGGTAAGGTTCCCCCAATCATAAAGAATGATTTAGCATATGCAATCAAGGAATACCGATTAGAAAACAATATTAAATTGTTTGGATATATGAATTATTATGAAGCAATGCAAATAGTATGTAAATCTAAAGTAGGATTATGTCTACTAAAACCAATAAAAAATTATATTGATTCTTATCCAACAAAACTTTTTGATTATATGCAAGTTGGTGTTCCATTTGTTTGCTCCAATTTTCCACTTTATCAAAAATTATTAGATAAATGTGATTCAGGTATTTCAGTTGATCCATTAGATATTGAAGGTATTGCAACAGCCATCCATTGTTTATTAGATGATCCTGACAAATATAACAATCTATCAAAGAATGGAATTATTGCTTTAAACAAGGATTACAATTGGTCATCTCAAGAAAATAAATTATTCAATTTGGTCCAATCTTTTTAATTATGGGTATAGTAGAAATAATTTTTTGGATCAGTATAAGCTTAATAATCTATTCTACTATTATTTATCTTATTTTATTAAACCTATTTAGAAATAATGATTATGTTGTAGATGAGGATTATTTACCTACAATTACATTGATTATATGCGCATATAATGAAGAAAAAAATATTCTAAATAAATTTAAAAATGTTGAGGATCTTGAATATCCTATGGAAAAAATTCAGGTGATTCTTGCAGATGATGGTTCTGATGATAGGACAGTTGAAATTGCAAAAAGTTTCAATTTTGTTAATATTCTTTCATTAGATAGATCAGGTAAGACTTCTGCGCAAAATGAAGCTGTAAAGATTGCAAAAAATGATATTTTAGTTTTTAGTGATGCAAATAGTATTTATCACCCAAATGCAATAAAAAAATTAGCTAGAAACTTTGCTGATCAAAGAGTTGGTGTTGTATGTGGAGAATTACGTTATCATGAACAGAAATCTGAAGAAAGTATATACTGGAATTATGAAATAGCTATCAAAAAAGGTGAAAGTAGACATGGCTGGTTAATTGGAGCTAATGGTAGTATTTATGCTGTACGTAGAGAATCATATGTCCCATTACCAAAAGATGCTATCAGTGACCATTTAGAACCTATAAAGGTATATGGGAATGGTCTTGATATTATTTATGAATCTGAGGCAATTGCCATTGAAGATGCTCCAATAAATGTGCTACTAAGGAAAAGACGAATTATCTTAAGAAGTTTAATATCAATGAAATATATTTTGAATGAATTGAATCCATTTAGGAAAAGATCAATTTACATTCCTTATGTTTCCCATAAATTAATCCGATGGTTTACTCCCATATTTTTATTATTAATTTTTTTGTCTAGTGGCTTATTGATTAATTATTCAAATATGTATTTGTATATGTTTTATAGCCAGATCTTTTTTTATTTGCTTGGGTTAACTTTAAGTCCAATAAGATATTTCTTAAAAGTAAATATTGCTTCTTTTTTAGCTATTATTGATTGGTTAAAGGGAAAAAAACAAGATACTTGGGAAGTAATTCGTTAAATAAATAGATATTACCATTCCCAACTAATTCCAAACCGAATCTGTCTGTCATTTTTCGATATTGAATTAAAGCTACATTGAAAATCAATGTATCTGGATATTCTATAATCTATTAATAATGTAATTATTCTATTATAGTTGATTGGTTTTAGTAGTAGAGGAGTATCATTATCTAAAACTGGATCACGTTCTACGTAGCTTTGATTAATGCTACTACCTAAACCTGTACCTTTTCTATAGTAATCAAAAGATCCTTTAATAAATATTTTTGATGATGGAAAGAAATTTGTGCTAATACTAATTAAATCTGAGCTTGGACCAAAAGGGTANCCCAAAGATATANTTGCAGATGAAAAAGTATTAATTGAGTCTTTATGAGAATATATCCAAGGTCTACTTAATGTATACTCAATTCGAATATCTGGAATAGAAGGATTGCTTGATGGAATAAAGTGTAATCCTGATTGAAAAATGAATTTATTTCCCCACCAAGGCTTAAACAGCTTTGACCAAGTTATTTCATCTAATAACATCGTTTGATAAAATCTCATATTAGGTCTTANTCTCCATGAATAATCAATGCCAATGAGAAGGTTGTCTCGATCACCAGTATTATGTTCTACAGCCCAATACCAATGANCAGGATTAAGATAGTCTAGATCTATATTCCTATTTCCATATATTGCTAATTCTGTTATTGAAATAGTAAAATTGTTTGTTATATCTATTTCCCCTCTGTGAGCTGCNATATATTTACTTGGATTATATACTCTCTTATGCATTTCATAAGGACTGAATGGCATGAGAGAGCCGTGTAAGGATCGAAATCGAATTTTATCAAAATTAATTTGTAGANCGATGTATGAGAAAGGCATTCCATCTCCTGATAGTATTGGTGAAGAATTTGTTGACCATCCCCAGCTATGATTCTGTCTTCCAAGATTAAAATTTAACTTATCGAAATCAATAGATATCCCAGCTTGGCTATTATACCAAAAAATGGATTTAACTTCAGGAAAATATTTAGCCCATTCATTATTATAGTNGTACCAATCTATGGTGTCTGGTGGNAAAACAGACTCAATAATTTTTCCGTTATTTTTCCAAACCAGACGATTCATNGAAAATTGTGTGTATGCGGATATTTGTTTAGATATTATTGTTTTTAATGAAATGTTATCTCGAAAATACATTTGATAATCATTAGAGGTTGATATGACTAGATCCTCACTCCAATCTATCCATAGCGATGAACTGTCATTCTTTATACTTAATAAATGAGGNTCTATATCATTAATACTGTAAGATAAAAGATGATCCAATTTATTATTTTTTGAAAAAGGTAATTTTATTCCAGAATTTTTTGGACTTATAAATTCGCTTATAAATTGTTCAGCTAATATGCGGGTNNCATTATTTATTTCATCATTTTCTNTGACNTCATTTAATAATGATAAAACTTGATCAATTGTTAAAGGCCTAACTGATTGAATCCATTGTGGCAATATTCCATTAGTTGATTGTCTATATAAATAGGGATATACATTATGATCAGGGTTAACAGGTATTTTTTGTGCAAACAAAAATGGACATAAAATATACACGATAGAAATTTTTATATATTGCTTCATAAATGAATTTTATAATTAACTAATGTTTATACAAATAGAAAGGATAATTATTTTTATTCTTTGTTGCATCATTAAATATAAAAAACTAACTTTTAATAATTGCACGGAGTTATATCGAATTAAACGTTAACAGTATTTAATAATTCATCAAATAGTTGAGGGAATTTTACTGTTATGCGTATAGAACTTTTCGGTGTGATCCAGCTCAATGTGCGAGTATCCACCAGTAATATAGATTAAAGCTGATGTCTTACGAAACGTTACAACATCTGCGNATCCGTTTGCCAAAATGGCTAACTTCATGGTCAATATTCCTATTAGATNTAATNCCATCTTTTATTGCTTATAAATATTTTCTTATTCCTGAATTAAAACTATCTGTATATAATATTATTTTCTATTTTGTTTACATCCAGATATTTTGGAGTATATTATTNTTAAGTTTAAATCTTTATAACCCTTCTGCAACATCTTCAAGATTNATTGAAATTCAGAGATTAGTTCTCACAACATTCACTATAGTTGTATTAATGATCTTTTTTGATGCAATTAATTATCTTAATTGGCCCATTAATCCGCAGACTACAATGAGATATTGGTTTGTTTTTACATTTGGTCTTATAACTTCTAGAGTAATATTTCGAACATTTCAAAAATATTTATTAAGAAAAGGNTTTGGTCGAAGTAATACAGTAATAGTAGGATTCAATTCTCGAGGTATTGAAACTGCAAAACAGATCATTGATCATAATAATNTAGGTTATGATATTATTGGATTTGTTCAAGCAGTTGATGATAAAAACATAAACCAATTTGATTCTAGNATACCAATTTTGGGTGAAGAGAAACAATTAAAGGATATTATTCTTAATAATCAAGTTTCTGAAGTAGTTCTTGCTTTAGAAAAACTGCAGCATAATAGAATGATGGATGTAATTACGCATGCCAATGGGTCNCCAGTATCAATAAAAATTGTTCCTGATATGTACGAAGTGATCAGCGGATTAGCAAGNACAGAGCAAATCTACGGTGTCCCNTTAATTCAAGTAAATCCCAATCTTAACACATTCTATAATAAATATTTAAAGAGAGTATTAGATTTAATTATTGCTATCCCTTGCTTAATGATATTTTTTCCTTTTTGGNGTATTATTTCTATTTTAATTAAGATTGATTCTTCTGGACCTGTACTCTATAAGCAAGATAGAATTGGTGAAAATAATACAAGATTTACTGTAAAGAAATTCCGATCAATGTACTATGATGCGGAAAAAGATTCTGGACCAGTTTGGGCTTCCGATGAGGATCCGCGAATTACACGAGCTGGAGCCTGGTTGCGAAGGTTTAGACTTGATGAGNTACCACAATTAGTTAATGTAGTCAAAGGTGAGATGAGCATAGTTGGCCCTCGTCCAGAACGCCCTTTNTTTATTGATAAACTAATGCAAGAATTTCCATTTTATTATAGAAGNCATAAAGTCCGACCTGGTATTACAGGTTGGTCTCAAATNAAACAACCATATGATAGAGATATTGATGATGTCCGAAAAAAATTGAAATATGATTTTTATTATATAGAGAATATTAGTTTTTCTTTGGATGTTAAAATTTTAGCAAGCACTTTTTGGGTAATGCTTTCTGGTAAAGGAAGATAGTATATTTACCTATCATTGTAAATCTTCACTAATGTCTCTAGTTTCTTTAATTACTTAATAAGAAATATATATGTTATCCTTAAATCGAATTCGAAATAATACTGATGNAATTAAGAAAGGAGTTCATTCTAAAAATGAATCTATAAATTTAGATGAAATCCTAAAAATAGATTCAGATCATAGAGAAACAGTCCATGAACTAGATGAGCTCCGCGCAAAAAGGAATAAATCTTCAGATGCTATTGCTGAAGAAAAACGGAAAGGTATTAATTCTGATAAAGCAATAAATGATATGAAGATATTATCAGATACAATTAAAAAACTTGAAAATGAAGTGAATGATATTAAACAGTTATTGGTCTCCAAATTAGAAATCATCCCAAATATACCTCATGATTCTGTGCCTATTGGAAAGGATGAGACTTCTAATGTAGTAATAAGGGAATGGGGTAAGCCAACAACTGCAGATTTTGAATTAAAATCTCATGTTGATTTAGGTATAAATCTTTGCTTATTTGACCTTGAAAGAGGTTCAAAAATTTCAGGTTCCGGATTTCCATTATTAACTGGTCTCGGATCTAAATTAGAAAGAGAATTAATTAATTTTATGTTAGATGTACATGTTGCGGAANATGGATATANAGAAATTTTTCCACCCTTTCTTACAAGATCAAAAGCTCCTTATACATGTGGACAGCTTCCAAAGTTTTCTGANGATATGTATTATATTGAAAAAGATGAACTTTATCTTATTCCTACAGCAGAGGTTCCATTAACAAATTTATTCGCTGATGAAATAATTGATGTAAATAATTTACCATCAAATTACACTGCATATTCAGCTTGTTTCCGAAGAGAAGCAGGTTCATATGGTAAAGACACAAGAGGGCTTCTGCGATTGCATCAATTTAATAAAGTAGAAATGGTAAAATTTGTTACACCCGATTCATCCTACGATGAACTTGAAAAACTTACTAAACAAGCGGAAATCATATTGCAAAAACTTGGTTTACATTATAGAGTGATCGAATTATGTACAGGTGATCTTAGTTTTGCAGCAGCTAAGTGTTATGATTTAGAGGTATGGGCTCCAGGTGAAAAGAAATGGTTAGAAGTGTCCTCATGCAGTAATTTTGAAGATTTTCAAGCTAGAAGAGGTAATATACGATATCGTCAATCTGCTGATAAAAAAGTTGATTATTTACATACACTTAATGGTTCAGGNTTGGCAACTCCTAGGCTAATGGTAGCTTTATTAGAGACTTATCAATCATCGGATGGAAGAATATCATTGCCTGAAGTGCTTCATCAGCCAATGGGCATGGAGGTCCTTGGGTAGTTGCGTATCTATTGGTTCTATTTTTTAATTTGTTTATCAACGATCTTTTTTTCTACTATAGGAATTTTACTTACTCCAATCGATTGGCGGGGTAAAATATGGGCAAAAATTGTTCAATATTGGGCGAAGTCAATTTTATGGATTGGTAATATTCCATATACAATTATAGGTTTGGATAAATTAGATCCTAATCAACAGTATGTGTTTGCAAGCAATCATGAATCTGCTTTTGATATTCCATTAACTCTAGCTGGAATTCCCTGGCATGTTGTTCCTATAGCTAAAAAAGAATTAAAAAAAATACCATTTCTAAGTTGGGCAATGTTAGCTGCTGGACATATATTTATTGATAGAAGCAACCATCAGAAGGCACTTCAATCTATAGACAAAATCAAAAATTCCTTAAAAAAGAATCCCCGATCCATATTAGTCTTTCCAGAAGGAACAAGGACTTTAGATGGCAAGATGAAACCCTTTAAAAAGGGAGGTATTATCCTAGCTATTAATACTGGTTTACCAATTGTTCCTATNGCGTGTTGTGGTACATTCGATGTTTTGGTAAAAGGATCTAAAAAATTTAATCCTAAATTGATTGAATTGCGCTTTGGTTCTCCAATATATACATCTCCAGATGATATAGATAATAGAAATGAGATAACAGAACAAGTAAAGAAAGCGGTTATAAGTTTGAAATCTGAATGGAACAATATTGACATAAATTAATACAATTATTTATAAGAGGGTAAATCTCTTGTTTGAATTTAAAGTGACGGGTAATTTTGCCCTTCAAAACTGAATTAGATATGAAAGTTAGGATAATAAATTTGAAGAGTTATGGAACAATATATTTATTGTCATGTTTCCTTTTTGCACAAGAATCATTGACAAAAGATTCTTCTGGAATGCAAAAAGAAATTCCATTGAATCAGAATGGAGCAGAATATGCTGAAACATCCAATCGTCTTCCNTTACTTCTTAAAGATGTAAAAGTTTTATTAACAGATGCTATTATTGCAGATTCGCAAGGTGATACATTAGAAGTAATTTACAATCTTGACCGAATTTATGAATTATTGTCTGAAGCAGATCAACTAGGGGAAAAAACTGCAGAAGATGAAGAAGAGTTTGAAAGATTTGAGAGTGCGCTCCTTAATGTTGTAACGCAACGTTTGTTTACTCTAGAAATTAATACAGGATCCATTGTTGCAGTAGACTCCAGGCAATCTNTCGAAGAATTAATGGCGCCAATGGAAGTGGAAATGGGTGCCTCAAAATTTATTGTTATAGATGATCGTGATGGTCATATACCCTTAGTAAGAAATAAATCAGTAGATCAATTTATTAGCTATTTTCAAAATAAGGGTAGACGCCAGTTTGAAATATGGTTAGATCGTTATTATCAATATGGTCCAATGTTAATCAAGATCTTAAATGAATATGAATTACCTGAAGAGCTAGCATATTTAGCAATGATTGAATCAGGTCTTAATCCTAAAGCTTATTCTAAGGCGAAGGCTGCTGGTATGTGGCAGTTTATGTATGCCACAGGGAAAAGATATGGTCTGCAAAGAAATTGGTATATTGATGAGAGGAGAGATCCAGAAAAAGCAACGCATGCTGCAGCTAAATTTCTATTGGATCTTTATAAAGAATTTGATCATTGGTACTTAGCTTTAGCTGCTTACAATAGTGGTCCAGGAAGAGTCCATAGAGCATCAAGGCTTCATCAAACATCGGATTTTTGGCAGTTACATTCTTTACCAAGAGAAACAAGAAATTATATACCTTATTATTTGGCTGCTGCAATTATGTGTAGTGATCCTGAATCTTATGGATTTAAAATACCTAAAACTAAACCCCATAAATATGAATTTGTTGAAATCAAGCAAAGTGCAGATCTTGCAGTTTTGGCTAGTTCTGCAGGTATTTCTTTGAAAACGTTGAAGGCATATAATCCTGAACTTCGTCAATCAGCTACGCCAGTTGAAGTGAAATACCAATTAAAAATTCCATTAGATAAAAAAGATCAGTTTGTATCTAATTTTAATGCAATACCTGCAGATCAACGTTTTGCTCCTCAATATGTTGCTCATAAAGTTAAACGGGGTGAGAGTCTATGGACAATATCAAAGAAATATCGGGTTTCTATTCATGATTTAGCCGCCGTAAATAAAATAAGGAATCGACATAGGCTTAGTATTGGTCAAAAACTCACTATTCCAGTGCGTAGATCAAATAGTGGTACCTTATTAACAAGTGGAAGTGGCCCCTCAGGTCACAAAAAGATTTTATATAAAGTGAAAAGAGGGGACACTCTTGGACATATTGCTGAAGACTATAATACCCTGGCTCTAAAAATAAGACGTTGGAATAAGCTTGAATACGGTCAACATATTTTTCCAGGTCAAAAGTTAACGATTTGGGTAAAAGAGGATATGGGTCAATTAGTATCAAATAATAAAAAGGCTAGTGATANAATTGTTCATATAGTAAAAAGAGGTGATACNATCGGCCATATTGCAGAAAGTTATCGNCTTGCTAGCAGAAANATAATGAGTTGGAACAATATTAAATCTAAACAGCATATTTACCCAGGACAAAAATTGACTTTATGGGTTAAAAATAATAATTCTTCATCTCAAAAATCAANAAAAGGGAAAAAAGTTACTTATACAGTAAAAAGAGGAGATACTATTGGGCATATTGCTGATGATTATAATACTTCAGTAGAAAATATTAGATCTTGGAATAGTATGAAACGTGGATCGTATATAAAGCCTGGACAAAAATTAGCAATTTGGATTGGGTCTAATAATAATTCTTTATCAAAGAGTTCGGATAATTTAAAAATTTATTATACCGTTAAAAGAGGGGATACNTTAAGTAAAATAGCAGAAAATCATCGTGTAAGAATGGCTAGTATCATGAAATGGAATAAATTGAACAAAGCTAATACTATTTTTCCGGGTCAAAAATTAGCTATTTGGATAAAACAGGGTTGATGTATCTTCTGGTAAGTATTTTTGTAAAATAATTGATTACTGATAGATATTTTTCAGTATTTTTTGAACTTGGAGTAATGCCATGACAAAACAGGAGATAGTTGATGCAGTTTCTGAAGCAACTGGGTTAACGAAGGTTGAAACGGAAACTGTTATGAATGGTATAATGACTACCATCACAGAATCGTTGGCTCGCAATGAAAGAGTTGAACTGCGTGGTTTTGGTACTTTTGGTACAAAGCATCGTATGCCAAAGAAAGCAAGAAACCCNGGNACAGGTGAAGCTATATTTTTACCTGAACGATATGTTCCAACNTTTAAACCTGCGAAACACTTACGAGGTCGTGTAAACGATTCTTTAATGACAAAATGAAAGAAAGAGAATGCCCTGCGGAAAAAAACGCAAGAAGAGAAAGATAAGCACNCATAAGCGCAAAAAACGTTTGCGTGCAAATCGTCATAAGAAAAAGATTCGTTAATTTCATATTTACCTAATTGGTGATGATTTCAGATTACAGTTGTATCATTGTATGATTACTGTAATCAGTCCTACTATTTATATCTACCCAATAAATGAATACACCTGAATCGAAGCCGATATCAGTATCTGACTTAAATAAGCAGATCAAAGGCATACTAGAGAATAGTATTTCTCGTTTTTGGGTATCAGGTGAAATATCAAATTTTATTCACCATAGTTCTGGACATATGTATTTTACGCTTAAAGATGAAAAATCAGAGATACGATGTGTGATGTTTAAAGGACCTAATCAATTATTGCACTTTAAGCCTGAAAATGGGATGCAAATTTTATTAGAAGGTGAAATCAGTGTTTATGAGCCAAGAGGACAATACCAGATATTAGTGAAAAAGATGGAGCCAGCTGGTATTGGCACTCTATATCTAGCATTTGAAGCACTAAAAAAACAATTATCCATAGAGGGCTTATTTGATTTAGATAAAAAAAAGAAACTGCCAACTTATCCACGAAATATTGGTATAATAACTTCTAAAACAGGTGCTGCAGTTCAAGATATTTTTCAAGTTCTTCATCGTAGAGCTCCACATGTTAACATAATCCTTCGATCTACTCAAGTACAGGGTGATAAAGCTGCAAATGATATAGTTGAAGCAATTAATGATATGGTTAGCTATAATAAACTAGATGTGATTATTATTGGAAGAGGTGGAGGTTCTCTTGAAGATTTGTGGCCGTTTAATGAGGAGCCAGTTGCAAGAGCAATTTTTTCATGTCNTATTCCGATCATTTCTGCTGTGGGACATGAAACAGATTTATCAATATCCGATTTAGTAGCCGATATGAGAGCACCAACTCCTTCAGCAGCAGCAGAGCTAGTATCACCTGCGACCAATGATATATTTGAGACTATTATTGGTTTTGAACGTAACTTATCTTCGTTAATGAAAAGATACCTTCAAATTCACTGGCAGACCTTAGATAATACTAAAGATCGTTTTGCATTGCAGGAACCTAGTAGATTATTACAAAAACACAATGATCGGCATAATGAATTAACTAAACTATTATTTCAANCATATAGATATAGTATTCAAACTTTCTCATCAAAGTTTTCTACTCTACATGAAAAANTACATGCTTTGAATCCAAAAAATATTTTNTCAAGAGGTTATTCCATTGCATATAGAGAAGATGATCAAAAAATNATCCTTGACCCTAGAGATTTACAACAANAAGAACACTTTAAATTACAAACCTACAAAGGTACCCTTAGAGCCAAAAAAACAGGTGAGAAAAAATAGATCTTAAACTCATCTAGTATTAGTAATATTCGATTATGACAAAACAAGATAAACAAATGCATTTTGAAGAAGCTTTTAAACGGCTTGAAGTTATTGTAGGAAANCTTGAATCAGGTGACCTATCATTAGAAGAAAGNATGAAACTTTTTGAAGAAGGGATTGGATTAACCGAAGCTTGTAAATCCAGNTTAGAAGATGCAGAACAAAAAATCCAACTATTGCTAAAAAATTCTGATGGGAANCTTAANCTTGAGGAAANGGATTGAATAANCCAACCAGCTTTGGTATATGGGCCAATACAGATAAAAAAGCTTTTTGGGACACATTTCCTGATATAATTNATTGGGCAAATAAAAGGAAGCTTCAATTATTTATCACAACTAGAATACAGTCTCAATTAGATAAGNCTGATTTTGACTATAAGCTTATNAATANTGCGGATGATTTTAATAAATTAGATTTTGTTTTATCTCTTGGGGGTGATGGAACAATACTATCATTGGCGCGTGCAGTTGCTGAAAGAGAAATACCTATTCTAGGGATACACCTAGGTGAATTAGGATTTCTTGCAGAAGTTGTTTTGAATGATATGTTTTCTAGGTTGGATGATGTATCAAATGGAGATTTTCTAATTCAAAAACGTATGGCTATTAAATGCTCGGTATTAAATGAAAATGGATCAAAAACCTTTCATGCGTTAAATGATGTAGTCGTTGATAGAGGAAAATCACATCGTCTACTCAATTGTGAATTATTTGCTAATGGCAATTTTGTTGCTGACTATAAAGCAGATGGATTAATAGCTTCAACTCCAACTGGCTCAACTGCATACTCTTTATCTTCCGGGGGTCCAATTGTTATTCCTACATTTGGTTCAATNGTTGTTACTCCCATTTCGCCACATACATTAACCTTAAGACCTATTGTTTTTTCTGATGATCAGATTTTAACAATTTCTTTTCCAAATAATGGACATGAGGATATGGCCCTGGCAATAGATGGACAGGTAAATGAATATCTTAATCCATCTGCTAAAGTAGAAATACAAAAAGCCCCATTCGAAGTCAATATGATAAATTTTTCAGATTCAAATTATTTTAGCACGCTACGTAGTAAGCTAGGATGGGGAGTGAGGGGATCAAATTAAATTTGTTAATTATAAAATAATTAAATAAAAAACCCTGTTGAGTAACAGGGTTTTTTATTTGCAATTCTTATTGAAATATAATTATGGTCTATCACCTTCACCATCATTGCCCCAACATTCTTCTTCTAGGGCATTCATTTCTTCTTCATTATTAATCGTAACAGTAGTTTCTTCGCCTTCATCGTTAAATAGAACAATATTTACTGGATACTGTAATAAAGGTTCTTCTTCACTTTCACTATTATTCATATACCATTCTCTTAGACTTAACCAGCCTTCTTCATTCTCAACAGTAATTGTGGTGCCATCAGGCATTGTAAAGGAAATAGGTAATACAAATTCATAACATTCCTCATCTTCTTCAGAACCATCATCTCCCCATTCTTCCCAGCAACGTCTTTTTACATATTCCATTTCCTCATCATTATTAACCGTAAGTGTCGTATCACCATCTTCAGTCTCATAAGTAATATCAACAGGAAATTGTAGTGTAGGCCGTTCTTCAGAATCAGGGTTGGAATTATACCAATCTTTTACTTCCTGCCATCCAGCATTATCATCCGTTTCAACAGTAATCGTTGATCCATCAGGCATAATAAATGTTACAGGAAATACAAGTTCAAAACATTCTCTTTCTTCACTTTGATCTCTCCAGCATTCTTGCGTTAATTCGCGTAATTCTTCTGCACTATTTACAGTAATTGTTTCATCATCAAATTCAACATTTACAGGGAATTGTAATTCTGGTTTTTCTTCTGATTCTGGATTTGCTTCATACCAATCTCTTATTGAANTCCAATCTTCCTCATTTTCAACTGTAATGGTTGACCCATCAGGCATCGTATAGGATACAGGTAAAACTAAATTAAAACACTCTCTATCTTCATCNTCTCTTCCACCANCNCAGCGGGAATANATTNCACGCATTTCTTCNTCATTACTAACTANAACATTAGCAGTGCCTTCTCTATCATCAAATTCAACATTTACAGGGAATTGTAATTCTGGTTTTTCNTCTGATTCNGGATTTGCTTCATACCAGTCTTTAAGNGCATCCCAATCGTTTTCATTTTCAACTGTAATNGTTGATCTATCAGGCATTACATATGTTACCGGAAGCACTAAATCAAAGCATTTCCAATCACCTTTATCCTCGTNACGATCCCAATCAGATTTATCTTTATCATCATTTCTACCATACGGATCCAGCCTTCTTCCCTCTAAATTAAAATATACTTCACAGCGACTACCAACTTTATGACCTTTTCCAGCCATATTTACTTCATATCCTAAACCGTATGCTTTCTTTGCACTTTCGCTTTCATATTCAGTATAATCGTATTCAATAANTGTTTTCGAATTAGAGGGTAAGTCATCTACCCCGATGCTGATTTTATCGGCATCAATGATTGCTTGAATTAATTCAGAATCAGAAATCCCTTTTGGGTCTGTACTGCCATTCTGACAAGAAACAACAATTAATAGAATAGCTGAAAAAATAATTTGAATTGAATATTTCATTTCACTCCTAATACTTNTTTAAAAACTTTCACGCATTAATTAAATGATAGTTCCAGNGAATTTATATAAATTTACCTTTTATGATAAAACCTTTTATAAAAATTTTCTTTTAGTATGATTTATAAAATATATAACAAAACCATTACCTTTACACTGTACTTATTATTNNTATTTATTTTCATATCATCTTGTAGTGATGAGGTTTCAATTAAAATGGAGTATGGTGATAATGAGCAACTGTATAAACAAAAACATGAGCCAATTCCTGGGCCAAGAACTTGTTTCTGGAGACGCGGACCTGTAAGCAAAGATCCCTATATTAATATTGCTTATCCAGATGCTGGTGTATTCTACTGGAATGCTGCTTTTACAGTACCGGAAGGCGCAAAGATGTATCTTGAAGGTGAGTTTCCACATGCAAGATACATGTCATTAATTAGTTATGATGGAAGAGGAGCCCCAATAGAGTCCCTGGCTGATTATCTTATTATCCCTAATGATAATTCAATAAACCCATTTATTGATGGTTCTAAGAGAAAAAATAGAAACAGATCTTATAAAGTAGAGATTGTAAATCTTCCCCCTGAAATACGCAGAAAAGAAGGGACCAAAATTGATCTTACATCTGATATAAAAGATTCTAATCTTGATAAAAAGAATAGTAATAGTAACTCTTTAAATGCAGCACAATATGGGAATGGTCAACAATCAATTGTATATCGGATTTATGTTCCAGATAAAAACAGAAATGAATCAGGAGGAGTGCCATTACCTGAAGTTATTCTTGTCTTAAGTAATGGAGAAGAATTAAGAGGAGAAAAGGCTTGCGATGCATTGAAGTCAAATCAGGATCCACAAATATCTATAGACGCGATTGGATTGCCCATGACAGTATATTCCAAATTGTTAAAACAGCCTGGTAAACCGGATACTTGGCCTGCAACAGTTCCTCCAACCTGGTATCTTCAGTATGATAGAGAATTTTTATTAGGTATTTATAATGGTCAGTTACCGAAGTCTTTTAGAAAAAGCACTGGAGGCTTTTATCCAAATCTTGATAATAACTACGTTCGAACTATAATTAATAGAAAGCATGGTAAAATATTTGTCTTGAAAGGGAAGTTACCAAATACTCCAAAGACATATCATGGAGATGAAATTATGTCTAAGGGGGATATGGTATACTGGTCTATTTGCTCTAATCAAGGGTTCGCAAATACACGAGTAAATGACTGTCTTTTTGATGAGCAGGTACCAGTAAACAATAAAGGTGAATATACTATTGTTGTTAGTCGAGTAGAAGACAGGCCAAGAAATGCTTTTCCTGAATGTGGTATAGGTTGGTTACCTATGGCGGATGATGGAGATGGAGCCATTGATGAAGATGTTACCGTAATTCAAATTAGAAATATGTTATCATCACCTGAATTCAATCATGCTATTCAAAATGTAAGTGAAATAGGAAAAGAAAAGGATGTAATGGGCCCTTATTTACCGGTTTCATTTTATACTACATCAGGTGCGTTTGAGGTATTATTTCCTTGCATGAACTAATAAAATATCATGAGACGTTATGATATTCTATCAAAAAAATCTTAAAACTATTATTTATTCAATCTGTTTATCGGCTACTACTTTATTTGCTCAGAATTTAGAAGATTTATCTTTTGGAGATGATAATTCTCTTGATGTAGCAACATGGAATATCGAGTGGTTTCCTAAAAATGATCAAGTCACGGTTAATTATGTTACTGAAATCATCAACCTTTTAGATTTAGATATTCTTGCTATTCAAGAATTAGATGATACTACTATGTTTGATCAAATGCTCGATGGCTTACCAGCATATATGGGGTATTATCAATCCAGTTGGTTTGCGGGTTTAGCATATATCTATAAAACAGGACTAATTGAAATCAATGATATATATGAGATTTATACAACTTCACCATATTGGAATGCATTTCCTCGCTCCCCGATGGTAATGGATATCAATTTTATGGGAGACAATTATTTTATAATCAATAATCATTTTAAATGTTGCGGAGATGGTATAATTGATTTTGATGATACATCTGATGAAGAGAACAGAAGATATACTGCGATAAACCTTATTAAGGAATATATTGATAATAATCTTTCGGATAATAATGTAATCGTTCTGGGTGATTTGAATGATAATATTACCGAGGATCCGCCAAATAATGTGTTCCAGAACGTATTAAATGACTCTACCCATTACCGTTTTGCAGATTTTGAAATTGCTCAAGGGAATAGTTCTGAATGGTCATTTCCAAATTGGCCCGACCACCTAGATCATATTTTAATTACTAATGAAATGTTTAATGGATTAAATAATTTTGACGTACAGACAATAAAAATTGATGAATATCTTGATGGAGGCTGGAATGAGTATGACCAAAATATCTCAGATCATAGACCTGTTGCAATAAAGTATAGTATTAATTCTGCTGCATCTTATGATATTAATAATGATGGTATAATAAATGACGCTGACTTTATAATATTGTTATCTTTTATAATGAATAATAACGGATTAACGGATTCAGCAGATATTAATTTTGATTCTGTAATAGATATTTTTGATTTATTGCTTTTATCTGATTTTATCCAAAACATGTAAAAAAGAATCTTTAAATGTATTGAAATGTGGAGAATAATATATTTTATACCTTTACTCCCCTTTGTTTCCGGTTGGCTATTATTACTTCTTACTGAGCAGTTTTTCGCTTTATCATTAGTTAACGGGGTTGCCCAGTTAGTATTATTTGCTTTTATTGTTTGCCTTCCGACATGGCGTACCGGTCGAATGTCTTATGTAGATATCGGCTGGCCATGGGGTCTCACTCTTATCGGGGTTCTCACCTGGATATATGGTGAAGGTGATAGCCTAAGGGTAACTATTATTAGTAGTGCCTATATCTTTGCTGGCAGTCGTATGGGTCTAGGCGCAATAAAATTACTTATATCTGGCCATTTGGATAAAGAACTACCCCGATACGAATTTCAAAAAAAACGCTGGAGCAAAGCAGGAAAAACAAATACAGCCCTGGCAATGCAAATAGAAGCAATTATGCAAGGTGTAGCAAATGCTGCTTTTTTAGCCTTTCCTGCATTCATAATCGCTAGTAACCCAAGCGAAGAAATATCTATTTTCGAGATGATCGGTATCGTTATTTGGCTAGTTTCATTTATTATGGAATCCGTAGCTGATGTACAAAAATTCAAATATCTACAGGCCATGAAAAAGGCAGGTGTACGCAATACGGTATGTAATATTGGTTTATGGAGATACAGTCGCCATCCGAATTATTTTGCTGAATGGATGGTTTGGAATGCTTTAGTGATTGCATCAATACCATCTTGGATGAAACTTTATCCTAACATGTCTGTAATTATCTTCGTACTAGTCGGTGTGGGTTTGCTTCTGACATCAAGGATAATGTATATTACTTTAGTTACTTATACAGGAGCGGTACCCTCTGAGTATTACTCGGTGCAGAAAAGGCCAGCCTATAAAGACTATCAGCAAACGACAAACATGTTTTTTCCAGGGCCAACAAATATGAGAACCCACTAATGGCAACATACACACAACTCAATCAAAAAGACATCCAGTCATTGTGTGATAATTATGATCTGAAAATCATCGAATTTTCACCGCTTGATGGTGGCAACGGTAACTCCAGCTAATTTAAAACAGAAGAAGCTGCGTGAGTCTCATAACCTGATTGGAGCTTTATTGATTCTAAGCGGGGTTTTTTGTTTGTGGTATAATGGGTAAATTTGACTGTGAATGAATACGATATACGAAATATACGCTTTGGCAAATTGGATAATTAATAGCATACTAATCTTCCATCGAGCAACCTGTCATATAATGGGTATTTTCTTTTCTTACAGTGATCATTTTGAAGTTAAAATTTATCGAAAATGCCGTAATATCAAATGATGTCAGAATCATAATATTCAATAATTATTT
>NZXC01000025.1 GCA_002701785.1 Fidelibacterota bacterium | reverse complement strand
AACAAGCATACGTACCTTGAATATCTAAAGGCTTCATACCATTACTGTTTAAGTGCATAAACTCTACGCTGTTGTTTTCGGGCATACAGCCTTCCAACATAACTTGGCAAGGTTTATCTTTACTACTTCTAATGTACTTACTTTCCAAGAATCCTCTCCATTTTATTTAAGGCATCCTCTTCTTTTTGTATGTTGGATTTTACCATAGATAAAAGAATAAGTGAGTGTTTTCTATGACTATCTGACCATCTAACAAAACAGTCATCAAATAGGTCAATAGATAATTTTACTTTTTCTTGGAAATCAAGTACAATAAAAGAGAAATTTAATAATTCGAGTAATTCAGAAATAATTGATGCAAATAAAATAAGGAACAAGTCCCTTACTATGAGATTATGGGAAAAAGGAGATAGGTTTCAACCAATTGGCATGAAAGGATCAAAGAAATTAAGCGATTTTTTTATAGATGAAAAAATTGATGTCTTTACTAAAAACAACCAGTGGCTATTATTAGATGGTAATAGAATAATTTGGGTTTGTGGTAGAAGAATCAGTGATGATATAAAGATCACTTCTAAGACTCGAAAATTTGGAAAATTTATTTTTAAGTAATGATATATTTGTAATGGAAATTAATAAAAAAAAACTAATAAAAATTATTGATGAGACTGCTATAAAAAAACGGGTACAAGAGATAGCTGCCGAGTTATCAAATAAGTTTGGTAATAAAAAACCAATATTTATTGGTGTATTAAATGGGAGCTTTATTTTTATATCAGATTTGGTTAGAAATCTTAGTATTAATTGTGAAGTAGATTTTATTAAAGTATCAAGTTATAAAGGTCAGGATACTACTGGAACAGTGAAGCTATTAAAGGATATATCCGCTGATATTACAAACCGACATGTTGTTATTGTAGAGGATATAATTGATTCAGGATTAACAATTGAATTTCTTGTGAAAAGACTTAAAGGGGCTTCGCCACGAAGTATATCAATTATAACTTTATTGCTAAAGCCAGATATTGCAAAATTAAGTTTACCAATAGATATAATTGGGTTTGAAATTGCACCAGATTTTGTTGTAGGATACGGGTTAGATTATGAGCAAGATTTTAGACACTTACCGGCAGTTTATAGATTGGAAAAATAAAATATGACAAAACAAAATGGAAACATTGATCCGTCAAATAGTAAAATGAAAAATCAGGATAATAAAGATAATAAGAACAACGAATTTCAATGGAAAAGAGCTGGAAAAACATCTTTTATTTGGGTTTTTATACTAATTACTGCAATCTTTTTATCAGGACTATTTACTTCTGCTAACCAAAAAGCTATAGAAATTCAGTATTATCAATATAGAGCATTACTAGAAGATAAACTTATTAGTAAAGCAACAATAATTGAGGATGTTTTTACAGGAGATCTTGAAACACCTCAGACAATAATATCTGATATAGGACCCATTGAAAATGTAACAAAGTTTAAAGTTATTATTCCTTTTATTGATCGCGAAATAATGTCAGAATGGAATAATTATGGTGTTGAATATAGTTTTAAGCAGCAGTCTATAGATTGGACAGGATACTTTTTAAATATGCTTCCCTGGCTATTAATTATAGCAGTATGGATTTTTATTCTAAAAAGGATGCAGTCAGGCGCAGGTGGAATGAAAGGCATTTTTAATTTTGGTAAAAGCAGAGCAAAAATTTGGACGTCTGATATGGATAAAATAACATTTGATGATGTTGCTGGCTGTGTTGAGGCTAAAGAAGAATTGAAAGAGGTTATAGATTTTTTAAAACATCCTGAGCTATTTGAAAAATTAGGGGCAAAAATTCCGAGAGGAGCGTTATTAGTTGGACCACCAGGAACGGGAAAAACGCTTCTTGCAAGAGCTGTTGCAGGTGAGGCTGATGTGCCTTTTTTCAGTTTAAGTGGTGCTGACTTTGTTGAAATGTTTGTTGGTGTTGGAGCATCACGGGTACGTGATTTATTTGATCAAGGTAAAACAAATTCTCCGTGTATTATATTCATTGATGAGTTAGATGCAGTTGGTAGACAAAGAGGAGCAGGTCTTGGTGGTGGACATGATGAAAGAGAACAAACTTTAAATGCGCTACTAGTTGAGATGGATGGGTTTAATTCAGAACAGAATGTCATTATTCTAGCAGCAACTAATAGGCCTGATGTTCTAGATCCGGCACTTTTAAGACCAGGAAGATTTGATAGACAAATAATTGTTGATGCCCCAGATTATCTAGGTCGTTTAGGCATTCTTAAGGTTCATACAAAAAAAGTTATTATTAATAAACGTAAAGTAAAATTGGAAGTATTGGCTAAAGGTACACCTGGATTAGTTGGTGCAGATTTAGCAAACTTGGTAAATGAGGCAGCACTGTTAGCAGCTCGTAAAAAGAAAAAATCAGTTGATATGGATGATTTTGATGAAGCAAAAGATAAGGTTATGATTGGAATCCAAAGAAAAAGTGTTATTCTATCTGATGCGGAAAAGAAAGTGACTGCTTATCATGAATCAGGCCATGCGGTAGTTGCAGCTTTAACTTCTGGAGCAGACCCAATACATAAGGTAACAATTATCCCAAGAGGTAGAGCTCTAGGTGTTACAATGCAATTACCAATTGATGAAAAACATACTTATTCAAAGGATTACATTGAAGGACGATTGGCTATTTTACTTGGTGGGAGAGCTGCTGAAACAATGATTTTCAGTGAATTGACAACAGGAGCAGGTAATGATATTGANCAGGCANCAGGGATAGCTAGNAAAATGGTTTGTGAATGGGGTATGAGCGAAGATTTAGGTCCTATGACTTTTGGAAAAAAGAATGAAGAAATATTCTTGGGTAGAGAAATACAGTCTCATCGTGATTATAGTGAAACAACTGCAAAATTAATTGATNAAGAAGTTGTNAAAATNATAAGAAAAGCAGAAAAATCTGCTGATNNTATCTTAAGAAANAATGAGAAAATTTTGCATGCAATGGCAAATGCATTACTTAAGCATGAGACAATTGATCANAATGATGTNCAAAAACTCATCGATGGCAAAATATTGCGTAGGAGNAAAATGAATGGATCTGCTAATACAGTTAAAAANAATTCTAAAGTTAAGACTCNAAAGAAAAGTTCTACTAAAAAACCATCTAAATCTTAATATGGATCTTTAGTATTTACTGTCTGCATAAATTGATATTTTTTATTATTATTTATATTGATTAATTCATCGNTAGTTAAAAACATTAATAATCATCTGTCGCCCACATTAATTATGGGCNTANTAAATGTAACACCTGATTCTTTCAGTGATGGTGGTAAATATTANNATTTAGATAAGGCTATTGAATATTCTTTAGAATTAGTTAATCAAGGNGNTGATATAATTGATGTGGGGGGAGAATCAACTCGTCCAGGTGCTNANGCAATATCTTTTNATGANGAAATTGAGCGNGTTATCCCTGTAATTAAAGGNATACGATCTGTTTCTTCTATACCAATCTCAATTGATACCTATAAATCGGAAGTTGCAAAAGAAGCATTAGACTCAGGTGCAGATATTGTTAATGACATTAGTGGACTTAATTTTGATTCAAAAATGATAANTGTAATAAAAGATTATAATGTTCCTATAGTTATAATGCATATTAANGGGACGCCAAAGAATATGCANCTTAATCCTGAATATGATAATATTATTGATGAAATAATGTCTTATTTTGAGAAACGAATAAACCTTTGTTTGGATTATGGTATACCAAAATCACATATTATTTTAGANCCTGGTATTGGTTTTGGTAAACAGTTAAATGATAATTTTATTTTAATTAGAGAATTAAATACTTTTGCAGATTTGGGTTATCCAATATTAATTGGTCCATCGAGGAAATCATTTATTGGGCTTACTTTAGATTTGCAAGTTGATGAAAGATTAGAAGGGACAGCTGCTGCAATTACTGCTTCAATCATTAANGGGGCNCGGATTGTTCGAGTTCATGATGTTTTAGAAATGAAACGTGTTCANATTATATCNGATAAAATAAGAGGAGCAACCGCTTAGATGTATCTTTTTGATTTATGGTTTATACGTGTTACTCTAATTGATATAATTGATCTTATATTAGTTACATGGTTGTTTTATAAAGTCTATAAATATTTCCATGAGACNAGAGCAGGACAGATGTTATTGGGNCTTGTAATATTATTAATAGCCTCTGTATTATTTAATTCTGTGGGTTTAAGNGCATCATCTTGGGTGGTTAATCAATTTCAAACTGTTTGGGTAGTTGCATTTGTAATTCTGTTCCAGCCAGAGATTAGACGNTTATTAATTTATGTTGGACAGACTGGNTTCTTTAGACGAATCTTTCAAATTGGATCCTCTCGAACAATTGANGCAATAGTGGAAGCATCTATTCAATTAACAAATAATAAATGGGGAGCACTTATTGTAATCCAAAGGGAGACGGGCCTAAGATTNTATAAAGAAGCAGGAACTGAATTAAAGGCTGAAGTTACAGCGCCTTTATTACTTTCAATCTTTAATCCTGGATCTCCTTTGCATGATGGGTCTGTAATTATTAATAATGATATCATAGATGCTGCTGCTTGNATTTTACCATTAACTGAAAGTACAATGGTAGAGCCTGGAATGGGAACACGTCACAGAGCAGCCTTAGGAATTTCTGAAGAAACTGATTCAATAGTTGTAGTTATATCTGAAGAAACATCCAAAATATCTCTTGCTGAAAATGGTAGNTTTGTAAATATAGGTATGGATGAAATGGATTTACGTCGNTATCTNAATGAACGTATGTTTATATCTTCTGGTGATTAATCTTTANTTATAATTTCAATATCTTCTATATATTTGATATGTAAATTTCCTAATGGAATTGGTAACACTAAAAGATAGATTTTNATCATCNGAGTCAAAACACTTTGAACTTAGGGGGTATCTTTGACCTTAATTCACAAGAGTCTAAGTTAGAATCCTTGAGAAAGGAATCTCTAGACCCTNCTNTTTGGAATAATAAAGATAATGCCAGTAATATATTAANGAGCATTGGTCGTTTAGAGAATAATATAAAAATTTGGGCAGATCTAGAAAAAAGGAATAGTGACATTACTGTATTGTTCGAATTTGCCGAAAGCGGTGAAGTTGAAGAAAAAGAAATTATTGATGAGTTAAATCAATATGAAAAAATTATTAATGATTTAGAATTAAAATTAATTTTAGGAGACAACCAAGACATTCAAGATGCAATCTTAACTATTCATCCTGGAGCTGGAGGTACCGAGAGTCAAGATTGGGCTGATATGTTATTTAGAATGTATTCTAGATATATTGAAAGAAAATCTTTTAATAAAATGATTTTAGATTATCAACCAGGCGATGAGGCTGGTATTAAAGATATTACAATGGAAATTAAAGGAGACTATGCTTACGGTATGCTTAAGGCTGAAGCAGGTATACATAGATTAGTTAGAATTTCTCCATTTGATTCTAATAGTAGGAGACATACAAGTTTTGCTTCTGTTTTTGTTTATCCATCCGTATCTGAAGAAATTGATATTGAAATTAATCCTAATGATTTAAGAATTGATACTTATCGGGCTAGTGGAGCAGGAGGGCAGCATGTCAATAAAACAGATTCTGCTATACGCATTACTCATTTACCAACAAATATTGTAGTCCAATGTCAAAATGAACGTTCTCAACATAAGAATAAAGCACAGGCGATGAAAGTTTTGAAGGCTAGGTTATATCAATTAGAAATCGAAAAAGAAAAAGAAGCTATCAGAGAACTTGAAGATCAAAAAAAAGATATTGGATGGGGCAGCCAAATTAGGTCTTATGTTTTTCACCCATATAATATGGTAAAGGATCATCGTACAAAAGCTGAGTCAGCTAATGTCCAAAATGTTATGGATGGTGATTTAGATAGTTTTATTAGAGCATACTTAATGCAAAATATATCAGATAAAGAGTTAAAAAATTAAAGTAGTTATTTATGTCATTAGAAAAACAGAACTTAAAAGAGATTATTAACTTTAGATTGCAAAAAGTTAAAAAATTGCGTGAATCTGGGATTGATCCTTATCCGCATAATTTTAAACCATCTAATTATAGCAATGAATTAAAGAATGAGTTTAAAAGTTATGAAAACAAGGATGTAGTAATTGCAGGTCGAATTATGGCTTTGCGCAAAATGGGTAAAGCATCTTTTTTTCATTTAGAGGATGCTGGTGGTAGAATTCAAGTCTATATTAAAAAAGATGATGTTGGGGAATCCCAATATGATATTTTCAAATTGCTAGATATAGGTGACTTTGCGGGTGTAAATGGGTTTGTGTTTATGACTAAAACAAAAGAAATATCTGTGCATGCAAAATCCATAACAGTTTTAGCTAAGAGTATACGTCCTCTACCAATTGTTAAAGAAAAAAATGGTGAAACATTTGATTCTTTTGATGATAAGGAACAGCGTTATCGAAAACGCCACTTAGATTTAATTGTAAATCCAGAAGTCAAAGAAGTGTTTAAGAAAAGAGCATTAATTACTTCAGCTTTGAGATCTTACTTAGATAATGAAGACTTTTTGGAAGTTGAAACTCCTGTTTTGCAACCATTATATGGGGGAGCAAATGCTCGCCCTTTTAAAACGCATCATAATTCTTTGGATCAAACATTTTATCTACGGATTGCTGATGAATTATATCTTAAAAGACTAATTATTGGAGGTTATGATAAGGTCTATGAGCTATCAAAGGATTTTAGAAATGAAGGGATGGACAGAAATCATAACCCTGAATTTACTATGTTAGAATGGTATGAAGCCTATAGTGATTACAAAGACCAGATGAATAGAGTAGAAGATGTTATCAGATTTGCCGCTGAATCGATTGGTAAAATAAAGATTGATTGGGGAGATATTAAAATTGATTTAAGTAAGAAGTTTGATAGGAAACCATTTTTAGAATTACTTAAAGATGCAACAGGAAAAGATTTGTTAGATGCCGATGAAAAGAAGTTACGTCTAGTATGTAAAGAAAATAAAATTGAAATATCTAATAAAGAAAATTACGGACAATTATTAGATGAATTAATGAGAAAATTGGTTGAGCCGAATCTTATTCACCCTGTATTTGTTATAGATCACCCAAAGGAGATTTCTCCTCTCGCAAAATCTCATCGTTCTGGAGAAAAAAAATTAGTTGAAAGGTTTGAGTTATTTATTGGTGGTGCAGAATTTGCAAATTCTTTTTCTGAATTAAATGATCCTTTGGATCAGCGGGTACGTTTAGAAAATCAAGTAAAGCTTAAGGAAGAAGGTGATGAGGAAGCTCAGCCTATAGATGATAACTTTATTGAAGCAATGGAATGTGGTATGCCACCTACAGGTGGTGTTGGTTTAGGCGTAGATAGATTAGTAATGTTATTAACTGATAATAGATCAATCAGAGATGTTTTACTTTTTCCTGCTATGAGAAATAACTAAATATATATTAATATGAAGTTAAGCTTACATTTAGCTTTACGTCATTTAAGTTCATCTGATAAGTCTAATTTTTCTTCTTTTGCGGGTAAATTATCCATAATTGGTTTATCATTTGGTATCGCATCGTTGATCCTAACAATGTCTGTATATCAAGGTTTTGAAAATACTATTTCCAACAAAATAGCTAGTTTTGATGGCCATTATAGGTTTCAGGATATTCTTGGAAGATCTATTGATGAAAACTCAGATCTAAATAGTGTCTTAGATAATATACTAAGTGAAAGAAAAGATCCGATCATTAGATCATTTGTTCAGGGTCCAGCTCTAATTCGTAAAGGAATCAATGCTGAAGGAGTTATTATTGAAGGAATCAGTGGCAATGGATTAGTAGAACCATTGAATAATCTTTTAATTAGCGGAACGGGTACATTTTCTGATAATTCGATAATTATTGGTAAATCTCTTTCAGAAAAATATGGATTAGTAATTGGAGACCCACTAGTTATTTTTGATTTAAGTTCTATTTCTGATATTTCTGGGATGTATAGATTGAAACAATTTACTATTGGGGGAATCTTCCATTCAGGGTTAAGTGAGTATGATAATAATATGATATATACATCTATTCAAAATGCTCAATATTTATTAGATATCGAAGACAAGATTTCTGGCAAAGTAGTATATTTTACTCAAAACAACTTTTCATCAATTTCTGAATTAATAGATGAGAAACTGAGATATCCTTATTACTCTAATTCTTGGAAAGAAAAACATCATACCTTATTCAAATGGTTAGAAGTTCAAAAATTGCCTATTATTATTATTTTTGGAATGATTTCTTTAGTTGCTATTGTAAATATTATTTCTGCATTAACTATGATTGTACTAGATAAAATTAAAACTATAGGAGCCTTACAAGCAGTTGGATTTCGTAAAAAACAGATTAACCTAATATTTCTTTTAAAAGGAGCAATTATTGGTATAATAGGTTCATTTATTGGATTATTTATTGCCTTAGTTCTTGGTTGGATGCAAATGAAATATCACATCCTTTCAATATCAGAGGATATATATTTCATGGATCATTTGCCTATATCATTCAATATAAATAATNTATTATTAATTTTAATTCTAGGGATTATATCTTCACTAATAGCAAGTTATTGGCCTGCAAGAATCGCAGCAAATATTAAACCAGCGGATGCTATGANATACGAATGAAATTCCAATTATTAATTGCAANAAAGTTTATGTTAGGNGGNTCTGGATCAGGTCCAAGNAGGCTNAATGGCTGGGTTTCAATTATNGGTATGATTATTGGTACTTTTGCNATTTTAATATCTTTATCTGTNATGAATGGTTTTGAGGAACGNGTNATTAAAAAACTGATTGGGTTTGAAGGAGATATGAGAATANCATCAAANTCTAATACTAATCTTGAGCAAATCTATAGTCAGATNGCTTCTAACCCTTTAATTGATGAAGCATTATTATATAAAGAAAGNGTTGGATTNATATTAGGTAAAGATGATTCCAAAAGAATAGTAACATTTAAATCTATTAATATGGAAAATCTNAGCTCATTTTATAATATTGACTTTATTAATANCNNAACAGATGTATCGGAAGAAGGGATAGCAGTTGGTTATTTATTAGCTCAGAGATTAAATATAGATATTGGCGATCAATTGACAATTATGAGCCCTATTGATCAATCAAATTCTATTGGGCTCCCAATTCTTGTGGANGTTACNGTAAGTAAAATATTTAATTCTGAAGTTTTGGATTTTGATGATANANTNGTTTTTATTAGTAATGAAATTGGAAATAGAATTTTTTTGCGTAAGAAAAATTATGATGGAATAGATATCCGTTTNANNAATAGAAANGATTTATCTCGTTTAAAATTAAAGTTACAAAATGATTATAAAAATTTTTCTATTAAGAGTTGGGAAGATTTACATGAAGCATTAATTACAGCTATGCGACTCGAAAGATTGGGCGCANTGGCGGTACTTTGTTTAATTATTTTAGTATCAAGTTTTAATCTTNTTTCCACATTAGTTTTAGTCATTATACAAAAAATTCGCCAAATTGGAATTCTTAGAGCTNTAGGATCTTCNAATNNGGATATNAGAAAAATAATTCTTTTTCAAGGNGTCTTAATNGGNGGANTTGGAGCATCTATTGGAATTATAGCCAGTCTTTTACTANTTATAATTCAAAATATTTATGGAATTATACCCATACCATCTGATATATATTTTATAAGCCAATTACCTATGNTAATAAAGCCAAATGATGTAATAATTGTTATGTTGATATCNTTAATATTTATTNCTGTTTCTAGTTTAATTGCTTCAAGANAAGCCATAATAATTGGAATAAGGGATTCGTTACAATGGGAAAAATAATTTTAGAAACAAAAAAACTTACAAAATCATATTCTAATGGAAATAATAAANTAGACGTTATAAANAANCTAAATTTAAAAATNAATACTGCTGAAATNATCACTATTGTTGGACAATCTGGTTCTGGGAAAACTACATTGTTGAATTTNCTTGGAGGNCTTGATTATCCAGATTCAGGCGAATTAATTATTCTAGGTAAAAATATTTTAGAATTNAATAATAATGATATAGCAGAATTTAGAAATAAAGATTTAGGTTTTATTTTTCAATTTCATCATTTGCTTCCAGAGTTCACTGCCTATGAAAATGTTTTAATGCCNACGCTGATAAATGATGACGTNCATGANAAAGAAATTATGGCNGATGAATTNTTTGAATATGTTAATCTTNATNATAGAAAAGGTCATTATCCTTCTGAACTTTCTGGNGGAGAAAGATTGCGTGTAGCAGTTCTTAGGGCATTAATAAANCAGCCAGCTTTGATATTAGCTGATGAGCCAACAGGAAATTTAGATGCTGATAATTCAACAAAATTAATGAAATTATTCAAAAAGATTAATTCTGACTTTAATCAAACGTTTATAATAACAACGCATAACCCTNNAGTTGCTAAAATTGGAACTCGTTGTTTAAAAATGATTAATGGCCGATTAAGAAAAAATAATTTATAANTGATTTATTAGCTTTATATCATACCAAAGCTTTTTTAATTTTTGGTTCGATATGAAGGAGAATTTTTCTAAACGCGTTCAGTTAATTATAAAAAATGCTAAAGAAGAAGCTATACGACTTGGNCATAGCTATGTAGGNTCTGAACATCTTCTTTTAGGNATAATTAAGGAATCTTCAGGACTTTCTATNAAAATATTTGAGATTTATGATTGTAATANTTTAGATNTNAAATCTATGATTGAGGATATGATTAAAANTTCAGGCGGAACACTAACATTAGGNCATTTGCCTTTTACAAGAAGATCTGAAAGGATATTACGAAATTCATATAATGAGGCTNCTGCNCTAGGNTCATCATTAGCTGANGATGANCATTTATTATTATCAATGCTTAAAGAGACTGATGGTATCGCNTATGAAGTTCTAAATNCATATAGTATAGATTATGATAGTGTTTTAAGTCTNATGGAAAANGAAGAGATTGANGATAATGAAGAATATGNNTCAACAAAANTTTCAAAAAAGTCTAATATTTCAAAAACTCCAGCATTAGATCATTTTTCTAGAGANATTACTAATNTTGCTGNAAATGGNGATCTTGACCCTGTAATTGGTCGAGAGGAAGANATNGAACGTGTTGCCCAGATANTAACTCGNAGAAAAAAAAATAATCCTGTATTAATAGGTGAACCTGGTGTNGGAAAAACAGCAATTATAGAAGGATTGGCTCAAAGAATTATTTGTAAAGAAGTTCCAAGATTATTACATAATAAACGTATTTTATCATTGGATTTGCCTTCCATAGTTGCGGGAACAAAATATAGAGGGCAATTTGAAGAGCGTTTGAAAACAATTATGCTTGAATTAGAGTCATCAGAAAATNTAATTATTTTTATTGATGAACTTCATACTATTGTTGGAGCAGGTGGGGCTTCAGGGTCCTTAGATGCATCTAATATGTTTAAACCGTCTTTAGCTCGAGGAGATATCCACTGTATTGGCGCTACTACATTAGATGAATTTCGTAAATATGTTGAGAAGGATGGCGCGTTGGAACGTAGGTTTCAAAAAATAACGGTTAATCCGCCAAGTATTGAAGAATCTATAGAGATTTTAAAAGGGTTGCAGTCTTCATATGAAAATCATCATAATGTTTCCTATGATGATAAAGCTATTGAAGCTTGTGTATATTTATCACACAGATATATATCAGATAAATTTTTACCTGATAAAGCAATTGATATTTTAGATGAATCTGGAAGTCGAGCACATATGTTAAATATGGAAGTGCCTCAAGAGCTAATTGATATTGAGTTGAAAATAGAAAAGTTGCGTCGTCAAAAAGAAGATGTCATTGTTGCACAGAAATATGAAGATGCTGCAGCTATTCGAGATAAAGAACAAAATCTTCTATCTAAGCTTGAAACGCTTCAAAATAAATGGTATCAAGATGACTCTAAAAATCGGTTTGTGGTTACTGAAGAGAATGTTGCTGATGTAGTTAGTTTAGTATCGGGAATACCAGTTAATAAAGTTGCACAGTCCGAGTCTCAAAAATTGCTTAAGATGAAAGATGAGCTACACAAATTAATTATTGGGCAGAATGAAGCAATTGATAGTGTTACTAGGTCAATCCAAAGAGCAAGAACAGGTTTAAAAATCCATAGAAGACCAATAGGTGTATTTATGTTTCTTGGCCCCACAGGCGTAGGAAAGACTGAACTTGCAAAGGTTCTTGCTAATTATTTATTTAGCCATACTGAATCTTTAATTAAAATTGATATGTCTGAATATGGAGAGAGATTTTCTGTATCTCGTCTAATTGGTGCACCTCCTGGTTATGTTGGATATGAAGAAGGCGGAGAATTAACTGAAAAAGTTAGACGTAATCCCTACTCAGTCATTTTATTTGATGAGTTTGAAAAAGCACATTTAGATATTACAAATATATTACTACAGGTATTTGATGAGGGAGTTTTAACTGATGGCATTGGTCGTAAAGTAGATTTTCGAAATACAATAATAATTATGACTTCTAATCTTGGCACTAAAGATATAATGAACGATAGCAGATATGGTTTTATTAAAAAATCTGACGCTTTTGATTATGAAAACATCAAGAATTTAATAATTGATAATGTAAAAAACGTTTTTAGTCCAGAATTGTTAAATCGTATAGATGAAAAAATTGTATTCCATACATTAGATAAAAATGATGTGTTAAGTATTGTGGATTTGCAATTAAAAGAGCTTGTTTTTAATCTGGAAAAATTAAATTTTGATATTAATGTAACTAAGCGCGCAAGAAAGTTGCTAGTAAAACTTGGTTTTCATAATGAATATGGCGCAAGAAATTTAAGAAGAACAATTCAGAATTATATCGAAGATTCAATATCTGAGTTACTTTTGCAAAATAAATTTGTTCAAGGCGATAAAATCACTGTTGATGTTAAACAGAATGAATTTACTTTTTCCTCAAATAAAAAAAATATCGTCAAAAACCGTAAAAAAAGTAAAAACGAAAACCCTCAAAAAGTATAGCTATATCTGTCATATAGTTATATAATTATTTATATATATGCCATAAAGTCATATTTATTGCTTTGGCATAGATATTGTCCTAATATTTATAATACATTAAGAAACAAAAAAATATATGCAAAATATTAGAAATTTTATGATTAAGTATCCTTTATTATCTATAGCAATGCTTTTTCCTGTTTGCTTAATAATAATAACTGGAGTTATGTCAATCCTTATAAAAGTTGTTTTACCTATTATGCTAGCATTTTGGTTATCTAGTATTATTTATACTTCAATTATAGGTAAAAACCCTATTCAATATTATTCTAAACCATTTTGGTTTATAAGGTATAGATAAATTTTCTAATTAGTATAGTAAGGAGATATATATTATGAGTAAAATTATTGGAATTGATCTTGGAACAACAAATTCATGTGTAGCTGTTCTTGAAGGTGGGGAGCCATCAGTTATCACAAGTCCTGAAGGAGGACGTACTACGCCATCAGTTATTGCATTTACAAATAATGATGAAAGACTTGTAGGCCAGCCTGCTAAACGTCAAGCTGTTACTAATCCATTAAATACAATTTTTTCCATTAAAAGATTTATGGGAAGAAAATTTGGCGAGGTATCAAATGAAATAGATGAAGTTCCTTACAAGATCGAAAAAGGTGCAAATGATGGAGTAGTGGTCAATATAAGAGATAAAAAATATAATCCTCCTGAAATCAGTGCTATGGTCCTGCAAAAATTAAAACAAATGGCTGAAGAGCATCTTGGATCAACTGTTACTGATGCAGTAATTACTGTTCCAGCATATTTTAATGATTCTCAACGGCAAGCAACTAAAGATGCTGGCAAAATAGCCGGATTAAATGTACGTAGAATAATTAATGAACCAACAGCTGCTGCACTTGCATATGGACTTGAAAAGAAAAAAGATGAAAAAATTGCTGTATTTGATTTAGGTGGTGGAACATTTGATATATCCATCCTTGAATTGGGAGATGGAGTTTTTGAAGTAAAGTCTACTAATGGTGATACGCATTTAGGTGGAGATGATTTTGATCAAAAAGTTCTCAATTGGATATCAGATGAATTTAAATCAAGTGATGGTATTAATCTTAAAGAAGACCCTATGGCCCTTCAACGATTGAAGGAGGCTGCTGAAGCTGCTAAAAAAGAATTATCTAGTTCTAAACAAACTGAAATTAATTTACCCTTTATTACTGCAGATGCTTCAGGTCCAAAGCATTTAAACCTAACTCTCACCAGGGCAAAGTTCGAAGAATTAGTAGCTGATTTAGTCCAAAGGATTATCAATCCATGTAAAACAGCATTAAGGGATGCTGGTTTAAAACCTGATGAAATCGATGAGGTGATTCTAGTTGGAGGTTCGTCCAGGATGCCTAAGATACAAGAGAAAGTGAAAGAAATCTTTGGAAAAGAATCAAACAAAAGTGTAAATCCGGATGAAGTTGTTGCTTTAGGGGCATCAATTCAAGGTGGAGTTCTTGCTGGTGAAGTAGATGATGTACTGTTGCTTGATGTTACACCCTTATCTCTTGGTATTGAGACTCTGGGCTCTGTATCAACTAAATTAATTGAAAGAAATACAACTATTCCAACAAAGAAATCCCAAATATTCAGCACTGCTGCAGATAGCCAGACTACTGTAGAAATACACGTATTGCAAGGTGAGAGAGAAATGGCAGTTGATAATAAAACTATAGGAAGATTTCATCTTGATGGTATACCTGCATCTCCACGTGGAGTGCCTCAAATTGAGGTTACTTTTGATATTGATGCAAATGGAATACTAAATGTAGGTGCAAAGGATAAAGCAACAGGAAAAGAACAGAGTATTAGGATCGAAGCTTCAAGTGGTCTAAGTGACTCAGAAGTAGATAAAATGGTAAATGAAGCAAAACAAAACGAAGAAGAGGATAAACAGAAAAGAGAGTTTATAGATTTACATAATCAAGCTGAACAGTTAGTTTATCAAACTGAGAGTAATATTAAAGAGTTCGATAAAAAACTGAGTGACGAGGATAAGAAAAGTTTAAATGATGCACTTGAAAATTTGAAAAAGGCAAATGCAAACTCTACTAAAAGCGATATTCAATCAGCTATAGATTCANTGAACANTGTATGGAGTGGTTTAGCAAATAAACTATANGATGAAACTAANCCCCCNAATGAAAATAGNGATAAGGATGTAAATAAAGATAAGACAAAAAAAGGTGTAAAAGAAGAGNGTGAAATAGAAGATGCGGATTTTGAAGTTGTTGATTAGTTAGTTTGNATTAATNATCAATTANATNAAAACAAAANGAGCGTCTATGTAGACGCTCTTTTTGTTTTTGGAACATGATGCTTGTATATTCGTTAGCTTAGTATAACGTATACAATATGAAAATTTTGAAAAGTACACTTTCTATTATATCTATTATTATTATAACAATAATATTTGTGATATTAACTCCCTCTTTTTGGAAAAACCAAATACAAGATCAGTTGAACAAGCAGTTATCTCAAAGAGGAGATTGGGAAGTTAAATTTCATAAGTTAAATGGACACCTGCTATTCAATGTCTCTATTGATTCTTTATATCTAAGCAATCGCAATAGTTCTAATGTTTCAATATCTAAGGTTGATATGAAACTTAATTTTTTTAAGTCATTATTCGCTTATCCAAGTCTCAAATATTTAAAATTGACAGATCTTACTACAAATCTTTATAGATCTTCAAAATCTATTGATTCAAAATCGGACCCTTTTGAATTAAAATCTATTTTAGAGAAAAAAATGTCTATAGATCGATTATATATTAATGGAATGATCTCAATTCCTGAAATTAAGATTATTAACGATTTTGTTTTTGATTTTGATGGAAAATTCCATATTGATAAGAATTCAATTGATCTAGATGTAAATAGATTATTTGTTTCATTAGATAGCACAGAATTTGATATGCAATTAAAAGACTCTAAAATTTCATTATTACCAGCTAAGATTGTTTGTAATGATTTAAATGGAAATATCGATTCTTTGGGTATTACAGGACAATTTATTTATAGTTGGATTGATGAAGAAGAAATGAAAATGGATCTTTTCATTGATAAATACGAAATACCTAAAACATTTTTTGAGAGATTACCGCTTCAGCCAAAGTTTTCAGCATTAGAGACTGAAATTCATATTCAATCTGATTTAAAAACATTTGAAGGAAATATTACATTATCTAATGATTTAGGTCTAAATACATCTGGGAATATCTCACTTACTAACTTTGAAAATTTTATTTCTATTGATGAAGTAAAGTTAGAAGGTGAAAATGCAAGTCTATCGATGAATGGTATTTACCAAAAGAACGGACAGTTTAATTCCTCAATAAAATTGACAGATTTTGATATTAATCAATGGATTGTTGATGATATACCGACTGATCTGAATGGGCAGTTAGATTTAGAAGCAAATATAATTGAAAGTAGACTTCAGGAAATAATTCTAACGATGGAGCTTATTGAAAATAAATTATATAAAGATCGTCAAATTTCTATTATTGGTACCGTAGACTATGTTAATAATTATCTAAATATTGAAGAGCCTCTTGAATTATCCATTGGTAAAAGTAAAATTATTGTTACTGGTGCTAGCAATTTTAAAGATGAGATATATAATTTAGATTTTGATTTAGATAATGCAGATGTTTTTATAATAAATAATTTCTGGTCAGATAGCTTAGAAAGTGGTAAAGCTACAGGNAATCTTTCTGTTTCAGGAACTTTTGAGGATCCAGATTTAAATGCTGAATTAGTATTAGATGATATAAAGTATAAAAATTTTANTTTAGAGAGTTTTGAGTTTTTTGGAAATTTGAATAAAAAAGGTGATTATACTATTGGTAATTGTCAATTAAGAATTGGTAATGGTAAATGGAATGATNAAAGTTTTGAAAGTGGAGTAGTTGATTTATCATACTCAAAAGAAGGAATAGAGATTCAGAGTGCTGAGTTTAAAAACAATATGGACTTTTTCCAGTTATCAGGTTTTTTGCACAGTGATGGTAATGGCATTTTTAATCGATTGCAAATAGCAACTGGTCAAAGATATATAATTAACACTAAACCAGTAGAATTTACACTTGGAGAAGGGGTTGACCTTCTCCAAGTAGATCTTGGTGAAAATGAATTAATCTTAAAGCCTTTTGAATTTCATGTAAATGATGGAATCATTACAGGGCAATTATCACTTACTGATGAGGTTGATGGTCTATTAAAAGTATCAAATGTTGGAACAGATATAATTGACTTTTTAATACCTGANGATTTAATAATTAATGGACAGGTTTTCGGTGAGTTTTATGTTTCAACTGTTGATTATTCTTTNGATTATTCCATAGATGTTTCGATAAAGAATGGTGAAATTGNCTCACAAAAATTTGATGAATTGATTATTTCGACATTTTATAGTGATTCAANTGTTCATATAGAAGATATTACNCTGATTCATGGCGATGAAACTGGTATTCANATTTCTGGTATAGTCCCTCAATATTATGAATTAGATAATCCTAAGGAAATTGACGCTAGTATAAATNTGAAAGATATTGATATCTCAGTATTTACACAGTTTNTTCCNAATTGGTTTGAACTTGATGGATTAATTTCTGGAGATATACANTTAGGNGGGTTNCCCAATAAGACAAAATTNGATTTTGACATAAATATTGNTGATGCANTNTTTGAAGNTCTNCATTTAGGATCTGTANNTGCTTTTGGCCTTTATGATTCTTACAAACTNTATTTTAACAAATTTTCAGCAATTAGAAATTTNGANCACTCAATTTCTGGCGTTGCTTATTTGCCTTTAGATTTAAACTTTAGTTCGGNAAANATTGGTCAATANTTTTTTTCTGACTCTATGATNGTTGATGTATCTGGTGAGTTCAATCATCTTGAATTTTTAAGTCATTATTTATCTGATATTGATTCTATAAAGGGAGATCATGATATCTCATTAACTATATATGGAACACCTAATAAATTGTATCGAGATGGAAAAATTTTAATAGATGATGCAACAATTTATACTATTTTACTAGATAACCCAATTGAAGGCATAAAAGGATCAGGGATGCTAGTAAAAAATTTGCTTACTATTGATAATTTATCTGGTCATTTAAAAAATAATAATGAAAATGAAACTGATAATCTTTTAGTTAGTGGCAATTTTAAAATGAATAAATTTTTTGATCCTTATTATAACTTAAATATTATTGGTGATAATGTTTTTTTTAAAACTTTATTAGGAGATATTGAAGGCATAGTAAACCTAGATCTTGATATTTATGGTAGAGATACTATAACAATTGCTGGTCAGATTGAAGCACTAGATGCAATTATGTATCAAGAATTCCAAATAAATGATTTACCGTCATCTGAATTAGATCAAGATGAATTAATAATTAATTACAAGTTAAATTTTCCTATATCTGGCAAATTTGTTTTAAGGAATAGTCAAATTGATGCTCAATTAGGTGGAGAATTAAGTATATCAATGTTTGGAGATCAAAATGCTGATTATTCTGGAGAATTATTTGTTCGAGAGGGTAAATTTTATTACTATGGTGATATATTTACTATTACGAGTGGATACTTGGCTTTTGATACAAAAGGATTTAATCCATATCTTGATTTATCTGCTTTTACTAAAATACAAGATGAAAATATAACTATTAACTTAGTTGGTCCTTTAGATAACCCAAATTTAGGATTAGAATCATCAAGTGGATTCACTGAAAGTGATATCCTTGAATTATTAACTATAAGAAGTCGATTTGAAGATCAAGAAATTAGTTCTTCGGGTATAGGAAGTCAGGCACAATCAATATTTGTTGCATATTTAGAAAAAGAGTTAGAAAGAAATTTTATGCAAATTAGTGGCCTTGGGAAATGGGGTCTCATTGAAGATGTAAGCATATCAGGTACATCTGCATTAATAGATCCCTCAAGGTCCCAGGAAGACTTAGTAATCAAGGCACAAGTATCTAAAAATTTGTCACTAAATTATTCTTATAAACGGTCATTTTCCTTTTCTAATGCACCATATAACCAAGTAGGAGTTGAGTTGAAGGTTAACCCATATTTTTCACTAATTGGTAATGTTGATGAATTAGGTAATATGCATGTAAAATACCGTTTGCGCTATTCATATTAAGTTTTTAAATATAACATAATGAAAACTTATCAATGGATAGTTATAGGCTTAATTAGTCTTAATATAATATTTGCCATCCCTGATGAATCTACACATATAAAAAGTGTAACATTTATTGGTAATAAAAATATTAAATCTAAATTTCTTCTAAATATAATTAATATTCAGAATAAAACATTTTTCACTGATCAATCATTTGATCGTAGGGTAATAAAATTAGATGCTATAAGTATAAAAAATTATTATCTCACAAATGGATATTTAGATGTAGCGGTTGTTGATTCATTTCGGATCAGTGAAAATTCAGCTGACATTTATTTTCGCATTATAGAAGGGAAACAGTATTTTTTAAAGTCTATTAATATTTCTGGTAATTATTCACTTAGAGATGAAGAAATTTTTTCAATACTTAATTTAAAAAAAAATAAACCATTTAACCCCGTAGCCATTCAAATTAATAGAAATAGATTAAACGATAGATATTTTGAGCATAGTAAGTTATTTATGATTATTAATATTGAACCTTTAGTTTCTGATTCTGTAATCATAAATATATCTATTGAAGAAGGTCCAGATATTATTATTAATAAAATATATATTGAAGGAATGAATGAAAATCTAGATTCAAATCTAGTTTACAGAGAACTATTATTTTCAAAAAAAGAAAAATATGTAAAGAGTAAAATAGATTTGAGCCAAAGAAAATTAATGGAAATTGGTATCTTCTCTATGGCTGCAATATCCCCCATAAAAAATACTGCTAATGATTCTACAGTCAATCTTGTAATTGAATTAAGAGAAATGAACCGAAGAGAAATTTTATCTTCTGGCGGATACTATCCAATAACTGTTAATGAAGGCGTCGATCAGGTAATTGCTCTTGCTGGAGATATAGCATGGAAAGATAGAAGGGTACTTAATTCACTTTCTAGTTTCCAAGTTAAATCCTCACTTGCTATTCCTTTTGAAGCTGGTTATCAATATCCTCGATTTACTTTTGATATGCTTTTATCTAATCAATGGATATTTGGGTTTCGGATTCCTTCTGAGTTAAAAGGTTTTTTTCAATCATTTAGAAATTATAATCAAGATGATGGTATTTACCGGTATGGTTTTCAAATAGCAAATATATTGCGATTAAACGACAGATCGTACATTAGAGCAATTTTACGATGGGAATTATTTGATGATAATAAGAGAGATAATAAAAATGATATTGAGAATCGTTCATTTAGATTAGTTGCGAGGTTTGATAAATCAAATAACCCTTTATATCCATCTAAAGGATATGTACTAAATACAGAAATAATTAGTGTCGGTGGTGTATTAGGTGGTAATAGAACATATCAAAAAGTAGATGCAGGTATTCAAAGTTATTTTACAATACGAAAAAGATCGGTTTTAGCTTCTAGGATAAAATATGGTATGATATTTAATTGGAAGAATAATTATGATATTTATGAAACATTATTATATGATAAATTTTATCTGGGTGGAAGCTCAAGTTTAAGAGCATGGGATCCGCTTAAATTTTTAACAGAAATAGATCCAGGAACTGATTTAGTCGGTATTGCTGATGATAGAGTTATACCAAAAGGTATGCTAACAAGGCTATTAGTAAATATTGAAATTCGTTTTCCTATTTATGGGATATTTGGTGGGGAAGTTTTTATAGATGGTGGACAATTAACAGATATGAAAAGTAATATTTCTTTTAATGATATCGAATGGGGAAAAGGGTTTGGAGTCACCATTTCTTCACCTTTTGGACCCATTCGACTTGATTATTCAAACCCTTTAAATAATAAAAATCTTAATAATGGAAAACTAAACCTNGGTTTATTATATATTTTTTAGGAANATTTTTTGTTATTAATAGTACTTCTTTCTTGNTGATAGATATACTTCCANATAAATTCGGCAGTTTTTGAATAAAGGAAAATTATTAATAATGAATAGAATCTTAATATATATAATAATTATTTTTATTTCTAGTTGTGTAAAAAATCAGACTGCAGATGAACTATATAGTAATGCTGAGGTTGCTAGAAATGAAAAAAATATAAAAAGTGCATTATCAAATCTTGATTTATTATTGAAAAAATACCCTGATCATAATCTTGCAGCAAAAACGCAATATTTGATTGGAGATATTTATATGAATGATTTGCGCGATTTTAANAATGCAATAAATGCATATGGGAATGTAGTGGATAGATTTCCCGGTACGGATCAAGAGGCTCAAGCACAATTTATGATAGGTTATATTTATGCAAATATTTTAGGTGATAAATTAAAAGCAGAAGAAAATTATAAGACTTTTTTAGATAAATATCCTGATCATGAATTAACCCCATCTGTAAAATTTGAATTAGATTATTTAGGAAAAGATATTAACGAGATCGATGTGCTTAAGCATATCACTTCTTAACATCTTATAAACAATATGTCAGATTTCAGTCTTTCAGAAATAAATGAACGGATTTCAAGAGAATCTGTATTTATAGATAAACTTAGAGATGAAATTAGCACAGTAGTTTTTGGTCAGTCAGATCTAATCAATAGATTGCTTATAGGAATACTGGCTAATGGTCATATTCTAATTGAAGGAGTTCCAGGATTAGCAAAGACACTTTTAGTAAAAACTATTGCTCAACTTATTGAAGCTAAATTTCAAAGGATACAGTTTACCCCTGATATGCTACCTGCAGATTTAATTGGAACTCTTATTTATAATCAAAAAACAGGCAGTTTTGAAACTAGAAAGGGCCCAATATTTTCAAATATTATTTTAGCGGATGAAATCAATCGTTCACCGGCCAAAGTTCAGAGTGCTTTGTTAGAAAGCATGCAAGAGAGACAGGTTACTATTGGAGAAGATACATTTACCATGGACAGCCCATTTCTTGTACTTGCTACTCAAAACCCAATTGAACAAGAAGGTACTTATCCACTGCCAGAAGCTCAAGTTGATCGTTTTATGTTAAAGTTAAAAGTATCATATCCTTCAATAGATGAAGAAAAATTAATCTTAAGAAAGATGGCAAAAACTACCATCGATGATTCTTTAAAACCAGTTGTGGATCCAAAGCAAATATTAAATGCTCAAAAAACAATTAATGATATCTATGTAGATGAAAAAGTTGAGGAATATATTTTGAATTTAATTTTTGCAACAAGAGACCCAAAGTCTTTTGGTTTGAATGATATAATAGGATTAATCGATTATGGTGCCTCACCACGGGCTTCGATAAATATTGTGTTAGCATCAAAAGCTAGAGCATTTATGGAGCACCGTGGTTATATCACACCGGAAGATGTTCGTTTTGTAGGTATGGATGTATTAAGACATAGAGTGATTCTAACATATGAGGCAGAAGCCGAAGAACTATCATCTGAAGATATTATTCAAAGACTTTTTGAAACTATAGAAGTTCCCTGATTATTATTAGTCATGATCCCAACTGAGATCATAGAAAAAGTTCGCCATATTGAGATAAGAACCAGAGGTTTGGTCAATGATCTTTTTGGTGGTGAATATCATTCTGTTTTTAAAGGAAGAGGAATGTCATTCTCAGAGGTTAGAGAATATTTTCCAGGTGATGATATTAAATTGATTGATTGGAATGTTACTGCTCGGTCAAATCTTCCTCATATAAAAATTTTTGAAGAAGAAAGAGAATTAACTGTATATCTTATTGTTGATATTAGTAAATCAGGAGATTTTGGTACATTAGAAAAATATAAAAATGAAATTGCTACTGAAATTGCTGCAGTATTAGGATTTTCTGCTATAAAGAATAATGATAAAGTAGGATTAATTATGTTTAGTGATAAAATAGAGAAATATGTTCCTCCAAAAAAAGGAAAGTCACATGTACTTCGAGTTGTAAGAGAGCTACTTTATCATAAGTCTGAAGGTCAAAATACTTCTATTCATAATGCTGTAGATTTTTTATTAAAAGTTGCTAAGAGAAAAAGTGTAGTTTTTCTTATTTCAGATTATATAGATAATGGTTACTGGAAGTCGCTTAAGATTGCAAATCGTAAACATGATTTGATTGGGATTAAAGTTTCTGATATTGCTGAGTCTTTAATACCAAACTTAGGTCTATTAAAAATCCATGATCCTGAAACGAATAAGGAATTTTGGATCGATACAAGTTCTGAATCTGATAGATTAAAATTTAGCAATGATCAAGAAGATGCTTCTAATAATTTTAAAAAGAAGTGTGATAAAATTAATTTTGATCTGATCCAAATAAATACTAATGAAGATTATGTTGATCCCTTAATGAATTATTTTAAACGGAGGGAAAAAAGGATTTAGTATAAGATGATCTTAAATAGACTATTACTTATTTGTTCTTTAATAGTTTTAACAAACTCTTGTAACAATAATGATCATTTCGGTGGGTCATTTCAATTATCTGTAACTACAGATACAACTAGAGCTTCAATTGGAGATCTTATTTCTTATAAGATTATTACTCAAAATATTGGAAATAAGTATTTTATGATTGAAAATTCTCAATTTTCAGAACCATTAGAATTACGAAGCACAAAATTATTATATGATAAAAGAGAAAAAGTAACAGGCGCAGAGTTTATTTTTTCTGTATGGGATACCGGTATGGTAACTATCCCCCCTATTACTGTTAATTTATTTAATCCTGATAGTCTTTTTGATTTTGCGATGGAGACTGATTCAATCACTATTGAAGTTATATCTCTAGTTAATATTGCTGGTGATCAACAAATGAAACCTATTAAGGGTCCAATTCCTGTTGAATATGTATTCCCAATAAGAATACTTCTTCTGATGATATTATTATCAATTATTTTATTTGGATTATATTTTATTTATGGAAAAAGAATTAGAAACAAATATGATAAGGGTAAAGTAGAAACTAATATAGATCCTGCCGATAAAATCGCACTTAATAAATTAGAGTTATTAAGCAAAGAGTCTTATGATACAAAGATAAAGATCAAAGAATTTTATATAAAAATATCACACATTTTAAGAGAATATGTTGAAAATAGTGTTTATATAAAATCATTAGAAATGACTACTGAGGAAATAAGTAGAAATAGAGCTTCTTTTCCATTTAATATGGAAGAAATTGATAGTCTGTTAGACATTTTGAATCGTGCAGATCTTAGCAAATACGCAAAGTCTAATCCTGAGATAGATATATGTGATTATGATTTAAAAGCAGGAAAAGATTTTATTATTAATACTACTTCATCTTGGAAAGTATTAAAAAATTAATAATTTTAAATAACTAAAATTTGAGATAGTATAGGAATAAGTTAAATTCAAAATGAAATAAGGAATACAAATGGCGACGACAAGCGATATTAAAAATGGTGTTGTTTTACTTGAGAATGGTAAAAGAATGAAAGTTCTAGAGTTTTTACATGTGAAACCTGGAAAGGGTAATGCGTTTGTACGTACTAAACTTCGTGATTTACAATCTGGTAAAATTATTGAAAAAAGATTTAATGCTGGAACTAAAATTGCATTGGTTAGAATTGATGCAAAAGAAATGCAGTATCTTTATAATGATGGTGATAATCATGTTTTTATGGATAATCAAACCTATGATCAGATAAATATTATCAACGATGTNATTGGTGACAAAATAAATTATATAAAGGCAGGACAAAATGTCGATATTTTATTCGATGATGAGTTAATAATTGATATCAGATTACCTGCACATGTACAGTTGGAAGTTGTCAGNACAGAACCAGGAGAAAAAGGCAATACAGCAACTGGAGCTACAAAGCCCGCTACTTTAGAAACACATTATACGGTAAATGTTCCTTTATTTATCGATAATGGTGATATATTAAAAGTTGATACAAGAAGTGGGGAATATATTGAAAGAACTAAATCTTAATGTTATACTATTATTTAAACTATGTGGAAAAATAGATTAAAAGAATTATTGTATATACTGGAGAATAGTAATGTCAATGAAATTGATGTTACATTTTTTGGNGTTCGTTATAGGGTAGTAAAAGAACCAAGCGTTCATGATGAGTCATTGCCAGCTGCAGAAAATGAAGTCAGTAATGATTCAAAACAAACTATTGATTCAGATCAAAGCGTAGATCAAAATGCTGAGGAAACAAAAGAAATTGATGGTGTTAAAGTCTTATCTCCCATGCCTGGAACATTTTATATATCACCCTCACCTGATGAAGCCTCTTTTGTAAATGAAGGAGATTCTATTAATAAAGGCGATACTTTATGTATTATAGAAGCAATGAAAATAATGAATGAAATTGAAGCTGAAGAAAATGGGNTAATTCATAAGATTCTTGTAGAAAATGGTCATGCTGTTGAATTCAATCAGCCATTATTTCTAATTAATCCTAAATAATTCAATTATGTATAAAAAGATTTTGATAGCTAATCGGGGCGAAATTGCTCTCCGTATAATAAGAGCTTGCCATGAGCTTGGGATTAAAACCGTTGCAGTTTATTCTACAGCAGATGAATTTTCTCTTCATGTTAAATTCTCTGATGAAGCAGTTTGTATTGGCCCACCTCCAAGTAATGAAAGTTACTTAAATATTCCTCGAATTATTGCAGCTGCTGAAATAACTCATGCTGACGCAATACACCCTGGNTATGGATTTTTAGCTGAAAATGCAGAATTTTCGAATATCTGTGAAGAAAATGGATTTTCTTTTATTGGTCCAACAGCAAAAATTATCAATTCAATGGGANATAAGTCAGAAGCAAGGAATACTATGAAAAATTCCGGTGTTCCTGTTATTCTTGGAAGTGATGGAGTTCTAAAAGATGTTACTGAAGCTGAAAAATTTGCAGAAAAAGTTGGATACCCAGTGATGGTTAAAGCTTCTGCTGGAGGAGGAGGGCGAGGTATGAGGCTTGTTAAATCACAAAAAGAATTGGAATCAGCGTTTAGTTCTGCTCAGGCAGAATCAAAGAGCGCATTTAACAATGATGATTTATATTTAGAAAAGTTTGTTGAAAATCCCCGGCATATTGAAGTTCAAATATTGGCAGATAGTCAAGGTAATACTATTCATCTAGGTGAGAGGGAGTGCACAATTCAAAGACGTCACCAAAAATTGATTGAGGAGAGTCCATCTGTTATTATTGATAAAAAACTTAGAAATAAATTGGGATCAGCTGCTATTAATGCTGCAAAAGCAGTTAGCTATGTTGGAGTAGGCACCGTTGAGTTTCTAGTAGACAAAAATCTAGATTATTATTTCATGGAAATGAATACCAGAATTCAGGTTGAACACCCTGTTACTGAAATGGTGACAGGTGTTGATCTAATTAAACAACAAATAAGGATGCATGTAGGTAAAAAGTTTCCAAAATTTTTAGAAAATTTTCAATTAAGAGGACATTCAATCGAATGTCGGATTAACGCTGAAGATCCTGCGAATGATTTTATTCCATCTCCAATGAAAATAACAAGTTTTCATATGCCGGGAGGAAAAGGTGTTAGAATAGATAGCCATGCCTATGCAGGATATAAAATTCCAACAAATTATGATTCTATGATAGGTAAATTAATTGTTTTTTCTAGTTCAAGAGAAAGAGCGATTAATCGTATGGCAAGAGCTCTTGAGGAATGTATTATTGAAGGGCCAAAAACAACTATACCTTTTCATCAAGCAATAATGAACGATGAGTTATTTAAAAAGGGAGAATTTGATACAGGATTTTTAGATAATTTTGAATTTACTGATAGAGGAGAATGATTATGAATGTTCCGGAAAATTTATTGTTTACTGATGAACATGAATGGGTAAATATAGATGATAATATAGCAATTATTGGAATAACAGATTATGCACAAGGGGAGCTTGGTGATATTGTTTTTATTGAATTTCCTGATGTGAATTCNATATTTAAAAAAGGNGAATCAATGGGAACAATAGAAGCTGTAAAAACAGTAGCTGATATTTATATGCCAATANCTGGTAAAATAGTAGAATTAAATGATGCACTTAATGATCNTCCTGAAACAGTAAATAATTATCCGTTCAATGATGGATGGATACTTAAGTTGCAAATAACGGATATGGATGAAGTGTCAGACCTTATGGATTTGGAAAAATATAAAACTTTTATTTCTTAACATTTTATGAAAGAAACAATTTTTAATTACTTACTATCAGTTAAAGAAGAAAAAGGTGCTGGATATATAGTACTCATTGATCCAGATAAAAATAGTGAAAAAAAGTTAGAAGAAAAAATTTCTAAAATAAATAGTTCTGGTGTCGATGCAATTTTTATAGGGGGAAGNTTAATACTTGATAANAATTGNGAGAGTAGAGTTGCAATNATTAAATCGTTATCAGAATTNCCGGTAATTTTTTTNCCAGGAGGGATTANTCAGTTAAATAAACATTACGATGCGATGTTATTTATGTCAATTTTATCAGGAAGAAACCCTCACTATCTTATTGGTGAGCAAGTTGTTGCTGCGCCAATAGTAAAAGATTTAGGTATTGAAGTGATTCCAACAGGTTATTTAATTGTTGATGGTGGGAGTAATTCATCAGTACAGTTTATGAGTGGTTCAAATCCTATTCCTATTGAAAAACCAGATATTCTTATTGCACATGCATTAGCAGCTCAATATTTAGGTAAAAAACTTGTGTATTTAGAATCAGGAAGTGGGGCAAAAAATCCTATTCCTAATCAGTTGGTAGAAGCTGTTAATAATTATATAGATATTCCCATAATTGTTGGTGGCGGTNTTCGAACACCTGAATCTGCATATGAGAAAGTCCAATCTGGTGCTAGTTTTATTGTCACTGGTACTGNTATTGAAGATGATAATACAAATATAATTAAAGAGTTTGCAGATGCTATTCATAGGAGTTAAATAATGAGCGATAAATTGGACCCTAAACAAATAATTATTTCAAACAATGAAGTAACTAACGCTATGTTAACTACTTGTATTGATGATATTTTAATTGCATCAGAAATTTTGATTGATGCGATAAACAATGGCAATAAAGTTTTATGGTGTGGTAATGGTGGTAGTGCTGCAGATTCTCAGCATATGTCAACAGAGTTAATGGGGGGATTAAGAAATCATGATAGACCTCCAATTCCATCGATAGCATTAACAACAGATTCATCTTTTTTGACTGCATGGTCAAATGATACTGATTTTAATACATTATTTTCACGACAAATTGAAGCAATTGGAAATTCAGGTGATGTTCTAATTGCTATCTCAACCAGCGGAAATTCTGAGAATATAGTTGAAGCAGTAAATATGGCAAAGAAAATGAATATTAAAATAATTATTTTGACTGGAAAAAATGGAGGAAAGTTGAATGGAAGAGGTGATATTGTTATAAACATACCTAGTAATGATACTCAACGAATCCAAGAAGGGCATTTGCTAACAGAACATATTTTATGTGAAATGTTAGAATCTTCCTTATAAATTTCTTTAATTACTATTTTGGATACCTATCTAGAAGATTATCTTACAATGTTGCGTGTTGAGAAAAATCTTTCGACTAATTCAATTACATCTTATAAGACTGATTTAAAACGTTATATAAATTTTCTTTTTAATAAAGAATCAATTCAAGATCTTAATTCTATACGCCAGATTCATATACGAAATTTTATTCGTTATTTAAATGATCAAAATTTATCATCTGCAAGTATCAATCGATCATTTTCTTCTATTCGCTCTTACCATAAATACTTATCTGGTGAAGAAAAAATATCGCACAATCCTACTCAGTTACTTGAGGCTCCTAAAATATCTAAGAAATTACCGAAGGTATTATCCATTCAGGAAGTTGATGTAATAATTAATTCTGTTAAACTTGAAGAATCTATGGGGTATAGGGATAAGGCCATTCTAGAAACTTTATATTCAGCAGGATTAAGAGTATCAGAATTGTGTGCTTTGGAAATGAACAATATATTATTCGATTCCGCAATGTTAAGAGTAGTGGGAAAAGGGAATAAAGAAAGATATGTTCCTTTAGGAAGTAAAGCGATAAAATTAATTAATGATTATTGTAAATATATTCGATCTTTACTTATTAATAAGAAAAAGACTGATGGAAATGTGTTTTTAAGTAAGAATGGTAAAAAATTGACTAGAATGACAATTTTCAACATCATGAAGAAATGGACCCAAATTTCTGGAATAAATAAGGATATTAGCCCTCATACTTTTAGACATTCTTTTGCAACACATTTATTAGAGGGAGGGGCAGATTTAAGAGCAGTTCAAGAGATGTTAGGCCATTCAGATATTTCAACTACGCAGATCTACACGCATCTTGATAATGAATATTTAAAAGAAGTTCACCGGACATTTCATCCTAGGGCATAGCATATGCTTTTTCNTTTACCGNCTGAAGTTTTAGTTCTTTTAATTCCTGTTTTATTATTTGCTTTAGTATTTCATGAATTTTCACATGCATGGNTTGCTAATAAACTAGGAGATCCCACNGCTCGTTATGCAGGTCGTCTTACTCTAAATCCTATAGTCCACCTTGATCCAATTGGTGGATTAATGATTCTATTTGTTGGATTTGGTTGGGCGAAACCAGTGCCTGTAGATACAAGGTATTTAAAAAACCCTAGACAAGATATGATGAAGATNGCTTTTGCAGGGCCAGCATCTAATCTACTATTAGCTTTCATTGCAGGAACAATTCTTCGATCTGGTTATGTTCAGGGAAGTATGGCGATGATGATAATTTTATTCACACAAATTAATATAATGTTAGCNGTATTTAATATGATTCCTGTTTCNCCATTAGATGGCTCACAGATNTTTTCAGGGTTATTAATAAGAACTAATCCTGATCTTGTAAGAAATTTACAAATTTATGGACCTCAAATATTATTAGGCGCAATCCTANTTGGTTATTTCACACCTATTTCTCCTATTAGTTGGATAATGNGACCATTTGTAAATTTCTTTCTTTTTCTATTTGCAGGTATTTAAAAGATCTTGAAGCAAATTTTTAAAAGAAAANGAATTAGANATAAACAANATAGATCTATTATAAGGACAGGATTTATTTTAGCTATTGTGGTCTGGCTAATTCACTATTTAAATCAGATAAATTAATAATTCTAGTTATGCAGCAATTAGTTGAATGTGTTCCAAATTTTAGTGAAGGAAAGGACTCTAATAAAATAGGAATTATTATTTCAGAAATTAAAAAAATTACTGGTGTATCATTGTTAGATGTCTCATCTGGAATTGATACCAATAGAACTGTAGTAACTTTTGTAGGATCAATTTCTTCTGTGGAAGAAGCTGCTTTTCAAGCAATTAGAGTTGCATCAGAAATTATTGATATGCGAAAACATAAGGGAACACATGCTCGTCTNGGCGCTACTGATGTTTTCCCTTTTATACCAGTAAGNAATGTTACCATGGATGATTGTATATCTCTTTCACATCGNGTTGCAAAACGAGTGGGTGATGATTTATCTATTCCAGTCTANCTTTATGAANANTCAGCACAAACGCCTGAAAGAAAAAATTTAGCGAATATTCGATATGGGGAATANGAAGGNTTGAGNAAAAAACTTTCTGATAAATCNTGGGNTCCTGATTATGGNCCATTGGANTTAAATGAAATATCTGGCGCTACTGTAATGGGTGCACGAGAATTTCTTGTAGCATACAATATAAACCTTAATACAATGGATAAACGAGTGGCAACAGATATAGCTTTTGAAATAAGAGAAAAGGGGCGCGCAAAAAGAAGAGATAATCCATATTCACCCAATTCATTGGATGGTGAAATTATTCGTTATAAAAAAGATGAATATCCATGTGGAATATGTGAATATGTTTCTAATAATTATGAAACTATTATTAATCATAATAACAAAGATCATAGTTATGATCTTAAATCTTTATTTTTAGAAAAGGCTTATAATAAGAGTAATATATTTGGCAAACCTGTTATTAAACCAGGTATGTTTAATTATATAAAAGCGGTAGGTTGGATAGTAGATGAATATCATAGGGCACAAATTTCTATTAATTTTACAAATTTTAATAAAACACCTATTCATGAAGTATTTGATACTGTATGTGAACTAGCAGAAAAAAGGGGTATTAGAGTTACTGGGAGTGAATTAGTTGGTTTAGTTCCATTAAATGCAATGCTTATGGCTGGGAAATACTATCTAAACAAACAGTATTCTACAATTGGAGTCCCAGAATCAAGACTAGTTGAAGTTGCAGTTCAAACTTTGGGCCTTTCTGATGTATCTTCTTTTAACCCTAAAGATAAAATTATTGATTATGCTGTGAACAATTCTGATAAAAAACTAGTAGAAATGTCTTTAAATGAATTTGGCGATGAATTATCTACAAATTCGGTTGCACCTGGAGGCGGAAGCGTTTCGGCTTTAGTTGGCAACCTTGGTTCAGCTCTTATATCAATGGTGGCAGCGTTAACCTTTGAAAAAAAAGGATTTGAAGATAGTAGAAAAAAGATGGAGTTAGCTGGAACTAAAGCGCAATTAATAAAACAAAAACTTGCAAATCTTATCGATGATGATACAAATGCGTTTAATAAAGTAATTGAAGCATCAAGATTACCTGATTCCAATAAGAATGAAAAGGATACGAAAGATTTGGTATTACTAAAAGCAAATAAGAACGCGGTAAATATTCCTCTTGAAGTTTCAAGATTATCTCTTGATATACTTGAACTATCTTATGATTTAATTAATGATATTAATCCTAATTCAATTAGTGATCTGGCAGTTGCAAGTGAAGTGTCTTTTGCAGCATTTAGAGGAGGGATACTAAATATTTACATTAACATGAATGAAGTTAAATCAGATAGAGAATTTGCTGACAATGTGATGAAAGAAGTAGATGCTATGCTTAGTAAAGCATCTGAACTAAAGGATAAAATATTTAAAGAATCTATTCAATTAATTAATTCATAATGAATCCGATAATATCTTTACCGGAAGATCTCCGTAATAAAATTTCTGCAGGAGAAGTTGTTGAAAGACCCGCTTCAGTAGTTAAAGAGCTTTTAGAAAACAGTCTAGATGCCGGTGCATCAGAAATTACTATCGTTATTGAAAAAGGAGGGCATCAACTTATTCAAGTTAGAGATAATGGACATGGCATTAGCCCAGATGGTCTTTCACAAGCTTTTCAAAGATATACTACAAATAAAATATCTAATATAGATGATTTATTTAATATAAATACTCTTGGATTTCGTGGAGAGGCACTGGCAAGCATTGCTTCAGTTTCAGAAATTAGTGTGGCTTCTTCCATAGATGAAACATCTGGACACCAAATGAGTCTAGTAAATGGGGTTACTAGTGATATAAAAGCGGCTCCACCAATAGGCGGAACAGAAATAACTGTTAGAAATCTATTCTACAATACTCCTGCTAGAAAAAAATTTCTTAAATCAATCAATTCTGAGTTCAGACAAATTGTCAAAATGGTTAGAAGATTTGGTCTGGATTTTCCAGATGTATCTTTTATTCTTGAACACAATAATAAAAATATTTTAAACCTTACACCTGAAAGTTTGGAAAATCGTATTGTTTCTCTAAATGATCCTACCTTCCGTGATCAGTTGTTAAAAGTAGAATTAACAAAAGGAGATTATACTATATCTGGTTTCGTTGGAACATTAAACCTTATTCGGAAAAGACCTGGACAACAATATCTCTTTGTCAATCATAGATATATTCAAAATAGATTATTGAATTCTGCAGTCTATTCTGCTTATGAGTCTCTTGTAAAAAGAGGTGAGTATCCTTTCTCATTATTAAATATTACAATACCGTTTGATCAATTAGATGTTAATGTGCATCCTATGAAGATTGAAGTAAAGTTTATTGATGAGTGGAGAGTATATCATGTTGTTAAGTCTGCAGTAAAAGATTCTATATCAAATATTTTATCCACAATCCCATTATTTCAACANAACCAGCAATTTCATGGATTCAATAATAGTTTCGGATCAAATCAAAATCAGGAACCAATAAATTTTAATATTTTTTCTGAATCAAAGACTGAAAATGATATTCAGCGTGCAAAAGATTATATAAGTAGTTTTCAAATTCAAACAAAAGAATCTTCAGTTTATGANGGAAGTACTTTATGGCAAGTTCATAATAAATATATTATTAGTCAGATTAATAGTGGGTTAGTAATAATAGATCAACATGTTGCACATGAAAGAGTATTATATGAGGAAGCATTAAATGCTTTTGANAATACACCTTTATCTGCACAAACACTTTTATTCTCAGAAGAGCTAGAATTTTCNCCAGATGAATTCACTGTACTTCTTGAAATATCTACTTATTTGAAAAAATTAGGATTTCGTATAAAAGAGAATGGTCAAAATAAAATTTTACTTGAAGCTATTCCCTCCAATATGGGATGGGGAAATGAAAATACAGTAATTAAGGATATAATAGATAATTATATAGCAAATAGAAAAAATTCAAGCTCTTNTATGGAAGACCTTGCAGCTTCATTTGCATGNCATGCAGCAGTTAAGGCAGGGGATACTCTATCTATGGAAGAAATGCAAATCTTAGTTAATCATCTTTTTTCTACAAAGCATCCTTATTATTGTCCTCATGGTAGACCTATTATTGTTCAGTTATCGCTTGAAGAATTAGATAAGCGATTTGAGCGTATCTAATAAAACAATANATGAATCATATCTATCCTGAACCTATTATAACAATTGTAGGGCCTACAGCAGTAGGAAAAACATCTATTTCAATTAAGGTTGCAAAAGAAATTAANGGAGAAATTATTGGACTTGATTCTAGACAAATTTATAAGGATATGTCAATTGGAACAGCCCAGCCTTCTAGAGAAGAATTAAGTTTAATTCCTCATCACCTAATTGGAATAAAAGATCCAANTTTTATTATATCATCAGGTCAATATGCAGATTTAGTTACAAAAGCAGTATTGGATATTNTTAGTCGTAAGAAGGAACCAATAATATGTGGTGGAGCAGGTTTATATCATCAAGCTATTTCAAAAGGAATATTTTCTGGTAGTAAAACAGATTTAAATATTCGAGCATCATTATATGATGAATATGACCAANTAGGCGCAGAAAATATGTTTTCTCAATTGGAAGCAATAGACCCTATTTATTCTAAAAAANTTCATATAAATAATAAGAAACGATTAATTAGAGCTTTAGAAATTTATAAGTCTACAGGTAAAACACCATCAGAGCATTTTGATTTACAGAAAAAAGAATCTAGATCAATATTAAATCTATTTACGGTATTACTTACAATTGATAATGAGAAGTTGCGTAATATGATAGAAAAAAGAACCAATATGATGATTAATAGCGGGTGGATTAATGAGACTAAGAAACTTATTTTAACTAGAAAGAAGGTAGAAATGCATCCGATGGACTCTATTGGATACCAGCAGATTGTCTCCTATATAAATGGTGAAATTTCAGAAAAAGAATTAAAGGAGGAAATAATTCTTAGGACTAGTAAATATGCTAAAAAACAGATTAAATGGTTTAGAAAAGATAAAATAGATTTAGAAATTAATATGANTAGAAAACCNGATTTTGTAGTTAAAAAAATTCTTGAAAACTNTNATGATACAAAGTCATCTTTTATGAANAATTGATTTGTNAGGTAATTATCTTAATTGTATTATTNCAGGAATTTTGACCCTTTAATAAGCTACTGAGATAGCAAAAAGGGCAGTNTGATGGCCTCTGGTCTTTCAATGCATTCAAATGTAATTGAAGCTGCCCAGGGGTTTTTTTTTGGAAAATGATTTGATGAAAAAAGAATACTCAGTNATCNTTGATAAAAAAACAATATCTAGTTCTATTATTCGANTANCTCATGAGATATATGAAAGAAATAAGAATCTAGNTAATTTAGTTTTAATTGGTATTCAAACAAGAGGAATGCCATTATCAAAAAGAATTCAAATGGAACTATTTAAAATTTCCAATATCGAANNTCCTATAGGATCACTTGATATTACTTTNTATCGTGATGATTTTAGAGAAAGATTATTAGTCCCGCAAGTACATGGAACTGATATTTTGTTTTCTTTAGATGACAAAGTTGTNGTTTTAGTTGATGATGTTTTGTTTACTGGTCGAACTATNAGAGCTGCAATTGATTCGTTAAATGCATTTGGTAGAGCTAGNGCTATACAATTAGCAGTTTTAGTAGATAGAGGGCATAGAGAGATGCCTATAAGAGCTGACTATGTAGGTAAGAATATTCCAACTAATGATGGAGAGCATATTGCTGTTCGATTAGAAGAGACAGATAAAAANGATGCCGTGATAATTATAAAACATGATCAATTAGATAAATCATGATGAAGCAAAAACATCTTTTAGGTCTNGAGCATTTCCCTGCTGATGATTTAGCAAAGATAATAGAAACATCTTTTAGCTTTAAAGAAATTCTTGATAGACCAATAAAAAAAGTTCCTTCTTTGCAGGGAAAGACCATTGTAAATCTTTTTTTTGAAAATTCAACGCGTACTCGAATAAGCTTTGAATTGGCTCAAAAACGTTTAAGTGCAGATACTGTTAATTTTTCAGCCTCATCGAGTAGCTTAAAAAAAGGTGAAAGTTTTAAAGATACTGTTCAAAATATTGAAGCAATGAAAATTGATGCAGTAGTTATGAGACATCCAAGCCCAGGTTCTTCATTACATTTAACAAAATATATTGATTCTGTTGTTATAAATGCAGGAGATGGTGCCCATGAACATCCAACACAAGCTATTCTTGATATGACTAGTTTAAAAGAACGTTTTGGAAAGATTAAAGGACTCAAAATAGGAATTATTGGAGATATTGCTCATAGCCGTGTGGCAAGAAGTAATATATATGGTTTGAATAAGATGGGAGCTGAAGTAATGGTTTGCGGTCCTCCGACACTAGTTCCGTATAATATACAGTCATTAGGAGTGAAGATTACACATAACCTAGATGAAATATTGGATTGGGCGGATGCAATTAATGTCTTGAGAATTCAGTTAGAAAGGATGGATCGAGGATTATTTCCTTCAGTGAGAGAGTATAGAAATTTATTTGGCATAACAAATGAAAGATTACAAAAATATAATAAAGAAATAGTTATAATGCATCCTGGTCCAATGAATCGTGGAGTGGAGATTGAAAGTGCTGTTGCTGATGGAAAATCAGCAATTATTTTAGATCAGGTTCTAAATGGAGTAGCCTCAAGAATGGCCATTTTATATCTATTTTTAGGTGGAAATCAAAATGAATCTTAAAAAAATACCAAAAAAGTTATTACTTAAAGGTGGCAAAATTTTCGATCCAACTTTAGACAAGTTGAAAAAAGCTGATATATTAATTGAAAAAAATAAAATTGCAGCAATAGGTCAAAAAATCAAAGATAATAATGCAAGTATAATTGATTGTAATGGTCTTGTTATTACTCATGGATTCTGTGATGTTCATGTCCATTTTAGAGAGCCCGGCCAAGAGGATAAAGAGACCCTAGCGACTGGTTCTCTAGCAGCATTAGCGGGTGGATTCACACGTGTTTGTGCTATGCCAAATACTAGCCCTCCATTAGACTCACCTGAGGCAATAAACTTTATAGTTGATAAATCTACTGAATCTCCAATATTTATTCATCCTATTGGGGCAGTAACTAAAGATCAAAAAGGTAAAGATTTAACGGAAATACAGGGGATGATTAAAGAAGGAGCTGTTGCCATAAGTGATGATGGACTTCCTATATCTGATGCTCAAGTCATGAGATTGGCCTTAGAATATACTTCTATGTTTGATATTCCAGTTATTAATCATGCAGAGGATGAATGTTTGCGGAATAATGGCGTAATGAATGAAGGAGATAATTCAATAAGGCTCGGACTTAAAGGGAATCCTTCTCTGTCAGAATCTATTATGATTCAGAGAGATCTTGAACTTGCAAATCTTGTAAATACAAAAATTCATGTTCCACATGTTTCCACAAGTGAAGCTGTATCCAATATAAAAAGAATGAAAAAAATCAATCCTAAAATATCAGCAGAAGTAACACCTCATCACTTGTACTTTAATGATCAAGCTCTATCTAACTATAATACTAATTTTAAAGTTGCTCCACCTATACGTTCTGAAAACGATCGAAAGGCCCTGACTAAGGGAATAAAAGATGGAACTATAGATTGTGTTGCTACAGATCATGCACCGCATACGATTGAAGAGAAAGAAGCTTCATTTGATATGGCTCCTTTTGGCATGATTGGTTTGGAAAGTTGTTTTGGTGTTATAAATAAAATTTTGGATTTACCCATTAACCTAATAATAAAGCTTATCACGAAAAACCCTAGAAGGATTATGGGTTTTAATAATAATTTATTTGAAATAGGATCTCATATAGAATTAACAATAGTTGATCCTAATTTAGAATGGGTATTCAATGAGAATAATATTTATTCAAAATCTAAAAATTCACCATTTATTGGAGAAACATTAAAGGGTAAAGTCCTTTATACCTTATCAAAAGGATATTTAGCTGATTTAAATACAAAAAATTAGCACTTAATTAAAAAGTTATTATTTATTGACATAAATAAATGTAATAAGCTACCTTCAGCGGCTTTATTCGAACTGAAAAAAGATGAATACATTTTCGATAAAACAATCTGAAATAAAGAAAGATTGGCTTATAGTTGACGCCAATGGAAAGACTCTTGGGAGATTTGCATCTAAAATTGCACAGTTACTTAAGGGTAAGCATAAGCCAACATACACTCCACATATGGATATGGGAGATTGTGTTGTTGTAATCAATGCTGAAAAAATCATTCTTTCAGGATCAAAAGAAAAAGATAAAACTTATTTTAGCCATTCGGGCTACCCTGGCGCTACCTCTTTTATTGGAGTATCTCATGTACGCAAACATCATCCTGAAAGAATTTTAGAATCCGCGATTAAAGGAATGCTTCCTAAAAATAAATTGGGTCGTAAAATGATGACTCATCTTCGCATATATAGTGGATCAACGCATCCTCATTTTGCTCAAAATCCAAAGGAAATTGATTTATAATGCCTGCATTATTTAAGAATGGTACAGGTAGAAGAAAATCTGCTGTCGCAAGAGTGTATCTTTCATCTGGAAAAGGAAAGATTACGGTAAATGGAAAAGATTTTAGGAAATATTTNTGTCGCGAAANCCTGGCNAATGTTGTTTTAGAACCTTTAGAAGCTATTGATAAAATTGAAGCCTATGATTTCAATATTAATGTNAANGGGGGTGGATTANCCGGACAAGCGGGTGCAATTCGTTTAGGNATAGCAAGAGCATTAATTGAAGAAAANNTTGATTATCGATCNTTACTAAAATCAGGAGGNTATTTAAGNAGAGATTCACGTAANGTAGAAAGAAAAAAATATGGCCAACCNGGAGCCCGTAAAAGATTTCAATTTTCTAAANGATAAAATATTATGTCTGAAGTAAACTTTGAAAATTTATTNAGCACTGGAGCCCATTTTGGTCATGTNACAAGAAAATGGCACCCTGCATATGAACCATATATTCTTATGGAAAGAAATGGTGTTCATATTATTAATTTAGAGGAAACATTAACTGGATTAAAAAAAGCCCAAGATTTTCTTTCTCAAGTTATAAATAAAAACGGAGAAGTTCTTTTTGTAGGGACTAAAAAACAAGCAAAAGATATTGTTCAGCAAGAAGCTGATCGTTGTGGGATGTTTTATGTTGTAGAAAGATGGTTGGGTGGTACTCTTACTAATTACTCAACAATTAAAAAAAGTATTAAACGGTTACAATTGCTTGAAAAAGAAGGTTCAAGTATCTATCAGAATTTAACAAAAAAAGAGATCCAAATGTTAAACCGTGAGCGTGTTAAACTAGCAGATCAACATCGTGGTATCAAAGATATGCGAAAAGTACCTGATGTATTAGTAGTAGTTGATGCTAATTTTGAATCTACTGCAGTACAAGAAGCATTAAGATTAGAAATTCCAGTAATAGCTATTGTCGATAGCAATACAGATCCTTCACTCGTAAGTCATGTTATTCCAGCCAATGATGATTCTATTAGAACTATACAANTAATATTATCTGCACTTACTAACACAATATTATCTGCACAAGTAAAGGATGTTGATAAACAAAATGATAAAGTTAAAGATAGTGAATCTCCTAAAAAGAATGATCATCCAGAGTTAAAAAAATCTGTTAATTCTGAAAAAGAAGTATCGTTGGATGATAATGAAGAAAATGCTAAAGATAGTAGTGATGGTAGTGATAAAATTAATGATGGAGTGGTGTCTGATTAATGAGTATTGATGCTAAAACTGTAAAAGTTTTACGTGAGAAAACTGGCGCAGGAATGATGGATTGTAAAAGAGCTCTTGTTGAAACAGATGGGAATCTTGAAAAAGCAGTTGAAGCTTTGAGGAAAGCTGGGGTAGCAAAGGCAGAAAAAAAAGGATCTAGATCTGCTCAGGAAGGACTTATATATTCCTATATTCATCATGGCGGAAGATTAGGAGTTCTCTTGGAAGTAAATTGTGAAACTGATTTTGTAGCTAAAACAGATGGTTTTAAAGAACTTATTCATAATCTTTCAATACAAATTGCTGCTACTAGCCCAGCATCTGTTAGTAGAGATAGTGTTTCTAAGGATTTGATTGAAAAAGAAAAAAATATCTATATAGAACAAGTGAAAAGTTCTAAAAAGCCAGTTAATGTTATTGAAAAAATTGTTGAAGGTAAAATGGACAAGTATTTTCAAGAAATTTGCTTACTTGAACAGCCCTTTATTAAAGATCCAGATAAGACAGTAAAGGATCTGATTACTGAATCTATTGCAATGTTAGGCGAAAATATTACTGTAGGCAGGTATACGCGTTTTGCGATAGGTGAATCTCATAACGAAAACTAATAATTATTAATGTCTGATACTGCTTATCGGCGGCTTGTACTCAAATTATCAGGTGAGGTACTTGCTGGTGATGAAGGTTTTGGTATAGATCCAACTAAAGCGAATAATTTAGCTCAAGAAATTAAATCAATTCATGATATGGGTATTTCTATAGGATTAATCATTGGAGCAGGTAATATTTTTAGAGGTATTCAAGCTGCTTCTAAAGGCATGCAACGTGTAACAGGTGATTATTTAGGAATGCTTGCAACTATTATGAATGCAGTATGTGTACAAGATGCCTTAGAAAATTTAGGCTCTGTTACTAGGACTTTATCAGCAATAACTGTAGCCCAAATTGCAGAACCCTATATCAGGCGTCGAGCTTTGCGACATTTAGAAAAAGGAAGAATTGTAATTGTTGCAGGTGGAACAGGAAACCCATATTTTACTACGGATACAGCTGCGGCCTTAAGAGCAACAGAACTTGGTGCAGAAGTATTAATAAAAGGAACAAAAGTTGATGGTGTATACAATAAAGATCCATTCTTGCATTCTGATGCTAAAATGTATAAACAAATTTCATTTAAAGAAGCAATTCAGAAAGAACTTCGAGTTATGGATATGACAGCAATATCTTTATGCAAGGAAAACTCCCTACCCATTAAAGTATTTAATATTAATAAAAGCGGAGAATTAAAAAAATTGGTTCAAGGTGAACCAATTGGAACTTTAGTAGGAGATTAATATTATGATTAAGGATATTACTCAAGATGCGTTACACCGTATGGATCAAGCTGTTGTTCATACTAGAACAGAAATGAGTAAAGTTCGTACCGGTAGAGCTAATACCGAATTGGTTGAATCTATAAAAATATCTTATTATGGTTCTTTAACCCCTTTAAACCAGCTTTCTACAATTTCTATTCCTGAACCTAGATTAATTACTATTCATCCATTTGATAAATCTGTTATAGATGAAATAGAGAAAGCTATTATGGAAAGCAATCTTGGTCTTACACCAAATAATAATGGTGATCTCATACTTGTCCCTATTCCTCCATTATCTGAAGAAAGACGGGTTGATTTAACTAAATATATTCACAAATTAGCTGAAGATGGTAGAATTGCTGTAAGAAACGTAAGGAAAGATGCTATTAATCATCTTAGGACCCTTCAAAAAGAAGACCATATATCAGAAGATGAAATTAAACGTTCTGAAACAGAAATTCAGAATTTTACAGATAGCCATGTAAAAACTTTAAATGAAATTATGGAGANCAAGGAAAAGGAAATAATGCTCGTTTAGAGTTTCAAATTAAATATTTAACCTNTTAAAATATTAGTCACATTTTGACCAGCCACATTGCNTACATACAATACAACCATTTTCATTAACTAAATCATGNGNTCCTTCTTCGCAGGTGNTAATCTGCGCCTCAGNGNTAGTAGGNGCCATTGTAATTAGCGGTTTTTGATCATCATAAGAANNGTCATTTATATCATTTAACTGATGCGNNCCTTCCTTTAAGTAATCATCGAGTGCTTTACCAATTGCATCTGGTGTTGATAATATTAAGCGACCATTTTCCCATGTTGGATTAGGNCCAGAAATTCCTTTTAATTGACGGACTATAGAATGCGGGTTAACACCGGAACGTAATGCTAATGATATTAATCTACTAATGGCCTCAGATTGGGCTGCAGCATTTCCTCCTGCTTTACCAATAGTTGTGAATACTTCACATAGGCCTTCTTGATCTTCATTTATTGTAATATATAATGAACCTTCACCTGTACGTATGCGACGTGTTTCACCGTTTGTAGCCACTGGACGAACTCTAGGTGTTGGTGATACCTGCGATTCTGTTTCTGAATAATTATTACTGATTTCTTTTTTTTCTTTGACTTCTTTTTTTTCAGTAACTAGAATTCCTTCTCTTGAACCTTCTCTATATACGGTAATACCTTTTAGNCCAGATTTATATGCTGTCATATAAATATCTGCAACTGTTTCAACTTTAATATCTTCAGCTAGGTTTACAGTTGANGATATAGAACTATCAATGTAGTTTTGAACAANACCTTGCATTTTAACACGGAAGAANGGATCTATATTATGAGCAGTAACAACGTATTCAGGTAANGATTCATCAGTACCAAATAATTTTTTTATTATAGGNTGATAAACTTTATATTCATCAAATTNTTTACCATAACCATCATTTTTCTTTACTCTTCTTTTATAACTTGTTGCAAATATAGGTTCAACACCAGAAGTTACTCTTGCAACGATTGCACCGCTTCCNGTTGGTGCNACAGTTGTAATTGTGGAATTTCGTATACCAGTTTTGCGAATATTATCCCGTATTGTTTTTGGCAGATTTTTTACAAACTTACTTTTACTATATCCTGACCAATCATATTTAGGGAAANCACCTTTTTCTTGTGCTAATNTATTACTTGTTTCATATGATGTATCNCGAAAAATTTTCATAATCTGATCTGTNGTCTGTAGAGCATCTTCNCTATCATATTTAATACCCATTTTAAGTAACATATCACCNAGGCCAAGNATTCCAAGTCCAATTCTACGATCATTNGTAGCATTTTCTTTTTGCGCATCTAGAGCATGACGATCAAGATTGTAGTCAATAACATTATCAAGAAATCTAGTTCCAATGGAAACTGTTTCCTTGAATTCATCAATCATAAAATTACCTGATTCATCCACAAAACGTTCNAGNTTNATNGCNCCAAGATTACAACATCCACCATCAGGAAGNGGTTGTTCTGCGCATGGATTTGTCGANACTAAAGGACTACAATATTCTGCATTATGATAGTCTTTCATTGTATCCCAAAAAAGCAGTCCTGGCTCTGCGCTTTTGTGGGCATTNTTAATTATTTGTTTCCAGATATCCCTTGCTGGTATTGTTTTATAAACCTTATTATCCCAACATAGATCAAAATCTGAATCTTCATCAACTGCTTTCATGAAATCATGTGTTAGTAAGACTGATATATTTGAATATTTAACCATATCAATATCACCAGTNTTTATACTAATGAATTTTTCTATATCAGGGTGATCTACGCGTAAAGTTTGCATATTGGCACCACGGCGTCCATGCTGTGCAATAGTATTAGTATTTTCAGAAAAAAGATTCATAAACCCNGTTGGNCCACACGATTCTCCACCTGTTCCATTNATTGCTTCACCTGATGGTCTTAGAACTGANAGATCATGNCCACATCCACCGCCATATTTGTATGTTAAGGCTTCATCTACNACNGTTTTATATATATCATNAATTTGATCATCTTTGATTGCTACAACATAGCAATTATTNAATGTTGTAGTAATATCATCACGACCTGCACCATGCATGATCCTTCCACCTGGAACAAATTTAAAATCTTCAAGTACAGTAAAAAATTTCTTTTCCCAATGCTTTTGTAGCTTTTTATTCTTCTCAACAGAAGCAAGNGCCTTGGCTTGTCTTTTCCATATTTCTATAGGATGATTTTCCCAAGGAGCCAAGTATTTATTCTTTAAAACATCTGCACCTAAGTCATCATCTGTATAATATGATTCTATGGTGAATTCTTCAGGTATATCTGTTATAGATGATTTACCATTAGCCTCTTCTTGAATCCTTTTAACTTTCTCTACAAGTTCAGGATCAAACTTTTTTCCTTCATTTGAAGGAAGTGAAAAATCAAATTCCATTGCTTCTGCCATANATGTCCTCTTAATTGGTATGTGGTGTTAAAATTTTAAAAAAACTTGGCTGGTAAGTGAATAAGCGATTTATCGCTTGGTTGGCTACCATNAATATATTTTACAAAGATTATTTGTTCAAGTATAAAAGTAAATTTATACTCTTTATGGAGGAAAAACTTTTGAAAATAATATGAAATTATAATGAAAAACTTATTCTATNATCATCATCATTTATATTTGTAAATATTAATCAATATATTTTGAAATAAANGCTATCGACGATAAAATAATTATCTTAAATAAAAGTTGGATTAAGAACTAAAATTTATATTATTTAATACGTTTACCTTTTNGATCTCGTGGTTTNAAGGGTNTAAATGGATANGANTTTGGTGATACTAGNGTACCTGTTGTAAATACAAAAGGATAATTACCTCCAGAATCAATAGTGATTTCTAATAAGCCAGCTTTATACCCAGTTTTAGGTTTACTAACATGGAGGTAATATTTATNATTTAATGTTATATTTATTTCATCTGANTTCCANGATCTTCCAATAACTGGCACACGAAAGTCGCGAGTATTCTCATTAATAGCTTCCCAACTCTTGACCGTATAATTAGCATCAGTATTAACTTCTAAATAAATGCTATCATTGCTAACANNCCAATTGAATTCAGGAATTTTACTATTTGTAATTATTGCATTATAAAAGGCAACAAGACTTCCTGGATTATATGTTCCAGTTAATCCATGGTTNCCATTTGGAACATATTGTAAATATTTATCACCAATAAGTCTATCCCAATAAAATTTCCAGGAATCCGTTACAAAAAATTCGTCCCCAGTTGCATTTATAAGAAATTTTGGAATCAGTAATTGATCAGTAAAAGAGTAAGGTTCAACAAGTTCTAAAAGCCTGTTATATTCTTTTGATCCCATCCATTCTGTTATTCCTTCATTTACATAATCATNAATTGCGGGGGACCATTCTCCATANCAACGCCAATGATGATCAAATGATGGAACGACATTTAACAAGTCAATAACAATTGGCACAATTGCAATAACTCGATCATCCGCTATTGCNGTTGTCCAAGTAGTCCAACCCCTTTTTGATGCTCCTGCAACAACAAATTCATCAATTTTTATGTTAATATCACTTGCNACCTTNTGAATCACATCCATTCCTTTTACTACGGCACGTGTCATAGGTAAACGTGCAAGCCATGTNACATCATTATTTTTNGCTCCACCTTCTAAAAANTTCCTCCATCCNTATGCAATTAGATCATCTTCATATCTATCATNTTTACTGTCATTAGTATAATTAAGGGGTTGAAAGGGGATATTACTAATTTCTGCAACAATTGACTTTGTTTCTAAAGCAGCATTTATGAGTAGTTCAGATNCTTTTTTTGGCTTCCGATCTTTACTTGATCCGCCACNGATTATTAGGAGCGCTTCAGTTTCTAATACATTGTTTGGGACAATTATTGTTATCCAATGCCACCATTCGGTATGATTCACNTCTTTTTCTGTTAACCAAGTACCAGAAACCATTTTTATCTTGTACTCTTTCCATGTATCAGCGGAAAATGTTTCCACAATTTCATATTTAAATGCAGAATCTTTTTTATGAACATATTCCTTTAGTTGATTATTATCATTTTTCTCACAACTGGATATAGTTATAATTAGAATAAGTATAAATGGTATATTAAAAACTAATTTTTTGATCATAGATATTCTCCATTAGTATAATTTATATAATAATTATAAATATTTTATGATAAAGATACGCAAGAAACTACATTCAGCTATGCTTAATCCTTTTCATTTAGCCATAGAAGTTCACAGCTTGGATGAAGCAAGAGAATTTTATGTTAATATTCTAGGATGTAAAGAAGGAAGAAGTGATTCAAAATGGATAGATTTTAACCTATATGGAAATCAATTAGTATGTCATCTTAATGAAAAAATGAATGTGTCCAATACATCAAACTATGTAGATGGGAAGCAAGTCCCTATACCACATTTTGGTGTTATACTAAAAATGGATGATTGGAATATTTTAGCTGATCGTTTAGTTAGATTTAATATCATTTTTATTATTAAACCATATATACGATTTAAAGATTCTCCTGGGGAGCAGGCTACAATGTTTTTTTGTGATCCAAGTGGTAATTCGATTGAGTTTAAAGCGTTTAACGATATACATGGGCAATTATTTAAAAAATAATAATATTAATTATTGTTTTAACAAGAATATTTATAGCTACTTATCTCAAATTAAAAGCATAATTATTGTTTAGAAAAAANATTATGTAAACTTACATATGNTTAATAAATATATTTTTAGAGAGTATGATATAAGAGGTAAGGTCNTAGATGATTTTCCTCCTGAAATTGTTGTCCAATTAGGTAAAGGATTTGGAACTTTTGTAAAAAGAAATGACTTTCATGAAATAGCTTTGAGTGGTGATATCCGTTTAACGACACCACAACTTATGGATGACTTTAAAAAGGGGGTATTATCTACTGGAGTTGATGTGATTAATTTGGGCATATTACCAACACCAGCTAATTATTATAGTATGTTTAAATTAGAAGTGGGAGGAGCGGTNCAGATTACAGGTAGTCATAACCCACCAGAATTTAATGGATTTAAAATGTCCCTTGATCGTAAAGCTGTATATGGTAAAAGCATACAAGTTTTAAGACAATATATTGATAGTAATGATTTTGATATTGGTNAAGGAAACGAAATCAAATATGATATAAAATCAGATTACAAGTCTATGATAATTGAAAAAATCAACATTGANCGTCCGATGAAAGTCGTAATGGATTGTGGAAATGCGGCAGGCGCAATTAATGCTCCCGATATTTTCAAGAGTTTAAATTTAGAGCTTAAAGAACTTTATTGTGACCCAGATGGTACCTTCCCAAATCACCACCCAGATCCAACAGTAGAAGAAAATTTAAAAGATTTGATCGGTATAATGAAATTAGGAAACCATGATATTGGTATCGCATTTGATGGCGATGCAGATCGTATTGGGGTTGTTGATGAAACTGGAGATATTATATGGGCTGACCAATTAATGGCTTTATTTTTACCNGAAGTGATACAAAATGGGGATACGATTTTATTTGATGTAAAGTGTTCGCAAGCTTTAGAGGATATGATTATTAAGTTTGGAGGGAAACCGGTAATGTGGAAGACAGGTCATTCATTGATAAAGCAAAAAATGAATGAATTGGGATGTAAATTAGGAGGAGAAATGAGTGGCCATATCTTTTTTGCTGATGATTACTATGGTTATGANGATGCAATATATGTCGCAGCGCGAATTGTTCAGACCTTATCCCGAACTGATAAAAAACTTTCTGAATTAAAAGAAGAATTACCAAAATATTATTCTACGCCAGAGATGAGATTGGCCTGTGAATCTGATGAAGAAAAATTTAGAATTTCCAATGAGGCTATTAATTTTTTTCAAGATAACTATGATTGTATAACAATTGATGGAGTACGTATTAAATTTGGAGATGGATGGGGGCTTGTTAGGTCATCTAATACGCAACCAGTAATAGTATGTAGATTTGAAGCAAATTCCCTTGAAAGAATGGAGGAATTAAAGCATCTAGTGCTAAATAAATTACAAACAATGGGTAATATTAAATTAGATGACCATTGATAAAAATTTTTTATCCAATATTAAGAAGATACAAAAAGACATAGATAAAATCTTAATTTCGTATCCCTTTCCAGATAGACCAAAATATTTATATGATCCATTAAAGTACGTTTTTAANGGCAAAGGTAAACGGCTTCGCCCAGTATTATTAATCCTTACAGGCAATGCGTTTGGAGTAGAGGATAGAGACCTTAAAAATGCTGCTCTTGCCGTAGAGCTATTACATAACTTTACTCTTGTTCATGATGATATAATGGATAATGATCAAATGCGACATGGTCAACTAACTGTTCAAAAAAAATGGGATACTTCTACATCAATTTTAGCTGGAGATGCTATTTTTGTTGAAGCACAAAGATTGATTGGTAAGATTAATACCAATTCTCAAATTATTTTTAAAAGATTTAATGATGTTGCATTAGATGTTTGTGTTGGACAGGCTTATGATAAAGAAAATGAAGGCAATGACGAAATTACATTAGATGAGTATTTACATATGATTCAAAATAAGACTGGTGCTTTAATAGGCCTTTGCGTTGAAATACCNGCTCTTTTATCTAGTCAAGATAGTAAGGTATGTGAGCAGCTTAGAGAATTCGGTTATAATATTGGTAAAGCTTTTCAGATTCAAGATGATATTTTGGAGATATTCAGTGATGTTAAATCTATGGGAAAAAGTCTTGGAAGCGATTTTCTTTCAAAAAAGCAAACTGTTTTAACAATTATAGCTCGCAAGATAGTTCCCAAAGAGTGGTCTAAGTTTTGTTATAGTATAGAAGATCATCCTATAAAAAAAATAATTAACATGTTACGCTCCTTTTTTGATCAGCATAATATTTATTCTGAAGCTAAGTCTTTATCAGATAAATATCTTCAAGATGGATTAGATAACTTATTATTTGTTCCTGAATCCAACAGGGAAGAATTAAAGTTGTTTACTAATTATTTAAAAAATAGGGAATATTAAAATGAGCAAATTTAAAGATCCGCAAGGCATGAAAGATGCTATATATAATTTTGCGGATGATATTGATAGGGCAGCTGAAATTGGTAAAAAAATCGTATTAAATAAGAAATATAATGCCATACATAATATTATTGTCGCAGGTATGGGTGGATCAGCAATTGGTGGAGACATAAATAAAATGCTTCTTAATAATGACCTATCTATTCCATTGATCATCTCTCGAAATTATAATATCCCTAAATGGGCAAATAAACATACACTGNTAGTTGTATCATCTTATTCCGGAGAGACTGAAGAAACTTTGAGTGCATTTGAGAATGCATTATCAAAAGAATGTCAAATTTTTGGTATAACTACAGGAGGTTATTTATCAAAAAAACTTAGTAGTAATGATCTTGATTTTATACTTATTCCCTCAGGGCTACAACCTCGAGCAGCTTTGGCATACTCCTTTGTTCCAATGCAATATTTATTATTACATCTTGGTTTAATTAAAATGGATCTTAATTACAACCTTATGAATTCAGTTAGTTTATTAAAATCTGTAAGGGATATTTATAAGCGTAACGATAAAAATAATAAAACTTGGGTATTATCTAATAAAATTTTTGATACTATTCCGATTATATATGGTGAAACAGATAACACATCGATAGTTGCATTAAGATGGTCTAATCAGTTATCAGAAAATAGTAAAATGTTAGCTTTTTGTAATGAATTCCCTGAGTTTAATCATAATGAAATTGTTGGATGGGAAAATAATCCTAAACTAATAGAAAAACTTAGTATCATTTGGTTAAATGATGAAAGTAACCATGAACGAATATCAATTAGACAGCAAATAACAAATAAAATACTAGAAACGATGGTAAAAAATCAATTTGAGATTTCATTACATGGTACTACAAGATTTGAACGATTACTTCATCTGATTCATTTTGGAGATTGGGTAAGTTTATGGTGCGCCTATTTACATGGTACTGATCCATCTCCTGTGGAAAAAATATCGAAATTAAAAGAAGAACTAACAAAACAATAAAAATTATATTTTTTATTAAAAAAAGATTAGCTAACCGAGGTTTTGATATCCTAAATTGAATTCATATATGGTACCTGTTAAAGTTCAAAAAATCTCATTTCATCCACCAAGTCGAAGTTATGCTGTCATATTAAGTGAAATTAATGGGGAAAGAAAATTACCAGTAATAGTAGGATCATTTGAAGCACAATCTATAGCACTAGCTTTAGAAGCAATGGAGACACCTCGTCCTCTGACACACGATCTCATTGGCCTTTTAATTAATGAAATTGATGCTAACTTAGTGGCTGTTAGAATTACAAATATAGAAGACGGTGTTTTCTATGCTTCATTAGATATAAACGGTGAAATAACAGGTAAGCGTTCTATTGACTCTAGGCCAAGTGATGCAATCGCAGTAGGTTTAAGAATGAAAGCGCCTATTATGATTTCTGATGAATTATTTGAAGAAGCTGGCTTATCAGAAAGCAATTATGAAACAAGTCAAAATTCAGAAAAGGTATTATCTGTTAAAGAGCTAGAAGATCGTTTGCAAATTGCTGTTGATAATGAAAAATATGAAGTTGCAGCAAAAATAAGGGATCAAATTAACGAGCTAAAAGAATAATTATCCTATTAGGCTCACTAGAGCATTCTGAGCTGCTGATTGTTCAGCCGTCTTCTTATCTGTTCCAATTCCAGTTGGATATTCACTCCCATTAATTGAAACATGTATTTCAAAAGTTTTTTGGTGATCAGGACCTGATACATTANCAAGATGAAACTTCGGATTATTAATTCCATTTGCATGGCAATATTCAATTAATTTTCCTTTATAATTAATTGCTTTCCAAGCCTCTTCTCTATATTTCCAAATTGTATTTATAATCATGTTTTTTGCAGGTTTTATTCCACCATCAAGATATATTGCTCCTATCAATGCTTCAACTAGGTTAGCCTGTTGTTTATTCACTACTTTTTTATTATTTAGGTCCACATTGGGTTCCACAATTAAATAATCCATAATATTTAACAAATTTCCTATTATAGATAAAAATGACTGTTGTACAAGAGCAGACCTTTTTTTTGTTAATAAACCCTCATCGCCATCAGGATAATAGCGCATTAATTCTCTACTAATTATTATATCTATAACCGCATCTCCTAAAAATTCAAGACGTTCATAATTTTCTCTAGGTTCTGATGAAACAGAGCGATGAGTAAAAGCCTGTTCTAGATATTCTATATTATTAAAACGATAGTTGATTATTGCTGTCAATTTTGAAAAACGACCCAAAGCAGCAGGAAAAAGGAGGGACTTTAAAAAACTAATGATATTATTAACTGCTCCATTTGCGCAAAGCTATAACTGCATTGTGGCCACCAAAACCAAAAGTATTAGATAATACGAAATCAACTGTTTCTTTTTGAGCTATATTAGGTACATAGTCCAAATCACATTCTGGATCAGGTGAATTATAATTTATTGTTGGTGGAACAACTTGTTCTTCTAGTACTTTTAATCCAGCAATTGCTTCTATACCTCCACTTGCACCTAATAAATGTCCTGTCATTGATTTTGATGAACTAATCTTTAATTTATGAGCATGGTTACCAAAAACTGTTTTTATTGCATAAGTTTCATTTTTATCATTAAAGGGCGTGGATGTTCCATGAGCATTAATATAATGAACATCTTCTGGTTTAGCTTTAGCATCTTCAATAGCTAATCGCATTGCTGAAACAGCTCCAGCACCTCCTTCAGCAGGCTGAGTTACATGATAAGCATCATTTGTAGCGCCATAACCAGCAAGCTCTCCTAAGATTGTTGCACCACGAGATAGTGCGTGCTCTTCTGTTTCCAAAACAAGCATACCTGACCCTTCACCCATTACAAAACCACTTCTATCCTTATCAAATGGACGACTTGCACTTTGAGGAGGATCAGCGTCATTACANAGGGCACGTATCTTTGAAAATCCAGCTAATGGCAAATCACAAATNGATGCTTCCGTTCCACCNGCTATCATAATATCTGCCATNCCACTTTGAATAGCACGTAAAGCCATTCCAATTGCNTCAGTTGCTGAAGCGCATGCAGAAACAANAGTTTGATTTGGACCTTTTAAATTCCATTTTATGGCAATTTGACCACCAGCTATATTTACNATTAATTTAGTTACAAAAAATGGACTTATACGCCTAGCACCGCTATTATTAAGAACATCATGCTCATGTAACAATGTATTAATTCCACCTATTCCACAACCTATCATAACACCTGCACGATTATGATCAAAACTATATGAATCTAATCCAGCCATCTGCACTGCTTCATTACAAGCTACAAGGGCATAAATACTGAACGGATCCAACTTTCGTACTTCTTTACGCTCAAAGTGATCTTCNGGATTAAAGTTGCTTATTTCACCAGCAATTTTTACTGGAAAATCTGTGGTATCAAAATAAGTAATGTAATCAATACCGCTCTTGCCAGAGACTAATGAATTCCAGTATTTTGGTACGGTATTTCCATTAGGGGCTAATGCTCCCATTCCAGTAACGACAACACGCATAGATGAGTTTTTAATTATTTGATTCTATATATTTTACAGCATCTCCAACTGTAGCTAATTTTTCGGCTTCTTCATCTGGTATTTCAAGACCAAATTCTTCCTCTAGCTCCATAATAAGTTCAACTGTATCAAGAGAGTCTGCTCCGAGATCATCCATAAAAGATGCACTTTCGGTGATTTTGTCATCCTCTGCTCCAAGTTTATCTATTATAATATCTTTTACTTTGTCAAATGTAGACATATTGTATTTCTCCTTTTACTAAGTTACATAACNATACCACCATCAACAGCAAGGGTTTGCCCAGTAATATAGCTCGCTTCATCAGAAGCTAAAAAAGCAACTGCATATGCTATATCTTCNACATTACCAATTCTGCCAAGAGGTATTTGTTCATTTAATGATGATTTAACTTNATCCGTAAGTTTATTAGTCATCTNNGTTTCNACATAACCAGGCGCAATGCAATTTGCCGTTATTCCACGAGATGCAAACTCTCTGGCTACAGATTTTGTCATACCGATAAGACCTGCTTTAGATGCAGCATAATTTACTTGTCCAGCATTACCAATGAGACCGACCACGGATGAGATATTAATAATTCTTCCACTGCGCTGTTTTATCATGGAACGTGAAGCTGCCTTAATTGCAGTAAAAGCTGCTTTTAAGTTTACATTTACAACTTCATTCCAATCATCTTCTGACATTCTCATTAATAGATTATCTCTAGTAATACCAGCNTTATTGATTAAGATATCAATACGACCATGTTTTTCAATTATATCTTTAACTAATTCAGTNACATTATTTGAATCAGAGATATCACAGGATACCGCACTTGCATTAAATTTTTGATGTGTAATTTTATCTGCAACAGACTGCACATCNTTGATATTTCGACTAACGCAAACAACATGAGCGCCATTTTGTGCAAGAATCATNGAAATAGATTGACCAATTCCTCTGGACGCACCAGTTACTAATGCAATTTTATCAGATAGATCAATCATAATCAAATTCGTTTATTTGCTCAAGATTTTCTATTCCCATAGAGAGAAGATCTTTATCTATTTTTCGTGTCAATCCTTGTAATACTTTTCCTGGCCCAACTTCGATCATTCTTGATGCCTTATCATTCTTCATATTGCTAATTGTCTTACACCAAAGAACAGGTGAGTCAATTTGATTTTTTAAGTTTAATCTAATCTCATCTGATTCTGTTGTTGCTTTTGCACTTACATTTGAATATACTGGAATATTAGCATTATTTATCTTTGTGTTATCTAATGCTTCAGAAAGTGCAAACTTAGCGCTCTTCATTAATGGAGAATGAAATGCTCCACTTACATTTAATTCTTTTACCAGTCTTGCTCCAGAATTACGAGCATGTTCCATAGTTTCTTTTACANCAGATTTATTTCCTGAAATTACTATTTGATTTGGAGANTTATGATTTGCNGGNACAACAATGNAGTTTTTTTTTGATGTGGTTGTGCAAATATGTTGAATATCTTCAAAAGACATACCAATAATCGCNGCCATGGTTCCGGGGTTTGTTTTTCCAGCAATTTGCATATTTTCAGCACGTAATTTTACCAAGGATAATCCATTCTCAAAAGAAAAGGATCCAGAAATCGTACAAGCTGAATATTCACCTAGACTATGACCTGCAACCATTTCAGGTTTGCATCCTTTATCTAACAATATCTTTCCTATGATAACGCTTACAATATAAATAGCAGGTTGTGTATAAAGTGTCTCTTTTAATGTTTCATCAGGACCATTAAAAATTATATCCTTTATATCACTTTCCATAATATCATTTGCTAGATTAAAATATTCTTTTCCAATATCAGTTTGTTTATAGAGATCATATCCCATAGAAACTTTTTGTGATCCTTGACCCGGAAATAAAAAAGCAGTAAACATTCTTATTTTCCCCAACGGATAAGCATNCTGCCCCAAGTAAACCCAGCGCCAAAAGCAGCTAGTAAAATAAGATACCCTTCTTTAATTNTTCCTAGCTCAACAGCTTCGTCTAAACAAATTGGAATTGTACCAGCAGTAGTATTNCCATATCGATTAATATTAATATAAACTTGATCATCATTAAAACCACATCGTTGAGCAGCACTATCTATTATACGTTTATTTGCTTGATGAGGAACATATAAATCAACTGAGCTACTCTCTATATTATTTTTAATTAGGATATCATCACTAATATCTGCCATACCCTTTACAGCATATTTGAAAACTACCTTACCNTCTTGTNTAATATAATGCAGATNTTGATCAACAGTCTCATGAGAGGCAGGATGGAGNCTCCCTCCACCAGGAATTTTTAAATAGTCTCCTCCAGAACCATCTGTACGCAATATAGAGTCAATAATACCATTTTCATCATTTNTTGCAGGTTCAAGCATTATACCTCCACCACCATCCCCAAATAAAACACAAGTATTACGATCTGTATAATCTAACACAGAGCTCATAGTGTCAACGCCAATAACCATAACTTTTTTATATTTTCCTGATTCTATTAATCTTGATCCAGTATCTACAGCATATATAAATCCTGTACAAGCACCAGAGAGGTCAAAGCCCCAAGCATTATTTGCTCNAATTCTATTTTGCACAAGTGAAGCTGTTGCTGGAGTGGGCATATCTGGNGTGACTGTTGCTATAATNATAACTTCAACATCATTTGGCTCNGAGTTAGAACGNTCCAGCAGTTCTTTAGCAATATGTGTACACATATCTGAAGTAGTTTCACCTTCACTTACAACCCTACGTTCAACGATACCAGTTCTTGATTGTATCCAATCATCAGAGGTGTCAACCATTTTTTCAAGCTCATGATTTGTCATAATTTNCTTGGGTAAATAACGACTAGTTGCTGTAACTGCAGCTCTCATTTTGAACCTANCAAATGTTCTTTTATTCCATGCTGAATATCTCCAAGTAGGTTTTCAGATATGCATTTTTGCGCAGCGATAAGAGAATTCTTTACAGCTTTAGGGGAGGAGGTACCGTGCGAAACAATAATAACACCGTTTACACCAAGTAACGGGACACCGCCAAACTCTTCATAGTCATATAATTTTTTTAAGTTAGAAAAAACAGGTTCTAATATTCGTGCCGTCATTTGATAATATTTCTTATGCGTAATTTGTTTATTTAATTGTTTAATAAATAAATTAACCCAACTTTCTGCAAATTTTAGAATTGTATTTCCGACAAATCCATCACAAACCAATATATCTGCCTGCGAATCCAATAAATGTCTACCTTCAACATTTCCAATAAAATCATCACTTAGTTCATTCTTTAATAGCTTGTGTGTTTCTTGGTAGAGTTCGCTTCCTTTGGTCGGTTCGGTTCCGATGTTTACTAATGCTATCTTTGGATTATTCTTTCTTTCAACATGATCAAAATACGTGGAAGCCATAATTGCAAATTGTAACATATGTTCTGGACGCGCATCAGGNTTNGCACCAACATCACAAAGAATCTTTCCACCTTTAGGGGTTGGTATGTAAGCAGCTAATGCAGGTCTTTTTAAATCTTCAATACGGCCAAGTGTTAATAGGGAAGTAGCCATAATTGCCCCCGTGTGACCCGCGCTAACGAATGCATCTGCAACTCCATCTTTAACCAAATTTATACCTTGCACTATTGATGAATCTGGTTTTGATTTAATTACTTTTGAAGCATGATCATGCATATTTACAACCTGAGAAGTATGATGAATCCTAATACCATTAGGGATAGATCTCCCAAGTTCTTGATTTAAAATATTTTTATCTCCAACCAATATAACTTCTACATTAGAAGAAGAACTTTCTAAAAATTTTAAAGTACCTTTTACAGGGGAGCGGGGTGCGAAATCTCCTCCCATAGCATCTAAGGCAATTTTCATTAATAGTGCTTAATCAGNAGCCGAAATAACAGGACGTCCNCGATAATAACCACAGTTTGGACAANCACGGTGTGGCATTTTTTTCTGAGTACATTGTGGACAACTCATTACAGCAACATGCCCTGCTTTGTAATGTGTCCTACGTTTACGACCCCTTGCTCTTGATATTCTAGTTTTTGGAAGTGCCATTTAATTCTCCTATATACATTATTAATCTATACTAATTCTTTCAAATTTTCCCAGCGGTTATCTGAATTTTGTTTTCTATTACAATTACAAGACTCTTTGTTTTGATTCCTACCACAGTATTGACAGATACCCTTACAATCTATATTACAGATCTTTTTTATTGGTTCTGTTGTCAAAATTTGGTCACGAATTATGGGGCCAATATCAATTAATTTTTCTGATTTATCAAACCATAAAGTATCATCATTTTTTTTTTGAATAAGATCACTATTATTTGTCAGCATTATATTGACAGTAGTTTTTTGTTTATCTTCGTATTCTGATAAGCAGCGATCACACTGTTCAATGAATGAAAACGATATATCCCCTTTTAATTGGTAGCCATGCCATTGTTTTTCCGATGAAAGGAGACATTCTATTTTATTATCATAAAAAGATAAAGAGCCGTCATCAAGATTATTACTTTGAAGTTTAAAGAGTTGTTTATCTAAACCAGATTCAAGATCACCCCAGAATAAATTCAATTCAATCATATCTAATGCTATTTATAAAAAAAATAATTATCTAATTCATTCAATAAGTATGAAATCTATTCAATATTATTATTGGCTTAGTTCTCTTTATCATTATTATCTGAATCTATATTTTCATCAATATCTTGAACAAATTCTTCATTAGTAAGTACATCATCATTTTCATCATCAATATCGTCTTCATCCTTTTTTTCCAGAATATTATCGTTGTCGGTGCGGTTTTTAAATATAATAAACATTAAAGTCTCACCGACAGCAAAGATAGACATTGTATAAGATACAGCTGAGACCATAATTAGAAATAGAAAAATTGCCATAATGAATGCAGTAACTTGCTCTGTTCCAGTTAGATTTACTGCATTTGCGGACAAAATTGATCCACAACTTAAACATCCAGAACTGCAAACGCTGCAAAGGCTACAACTATTTCCAATCAATGAACAAAGAGCTTCTGGATGGACAGCTTGACTTGCCCAACCAACTATGTTCATTAGTTTAGTTCCCATAAACCAATTATGACCTAATACATTATTAATTAATTCATAACCACTAATCCAAAAATGTGAAAATAGATAACCACCAATAACAAGAATAGGTAGTAATACAAAATGATATGAAATCATACGCCAGGGCTGACCCCATGTGATGGAGAAATTATGCCAGACCGTTCCCATAGTATCTTCTTCATATGTAGCAACAATTGATGGAGTATATACAAGAGAGACCAAGAAGACAATACTAGTATATATAGTAAATACAGATCCAAAGAAGTATAATAAATATGGTAATACAAATAAAAATTCACCCAGATAAGGAATTTTCCCAATTAATCCAATAATACCAGCAATAACGAAAAGAAATACAAGTATTAATGCAAGCGAAACAGATGAATATATAATTGGATGCCAATGCTTTTTTACATAACTCCATGCATCGCTCCCAGAATAAAACTCATCTCCTTTTAATTGACGATATGTTACGCGAGAGACTGCAGTTGACCCTAATGAAATGGCATAAAACCAGAAAACAATGCCCATCCAAAATAATGCACATGGTATAAGGGATAAAGATTCAATTCCCAACAAGCAGGGGTATAGTCCATAAATTGACCAAGCATCAGAAAAGGACATGCCATTTACCATAGCACCCAAATAGTTAAAAATCCAGTACACAAAATATCCTAAAAGATTAGCCTGGACAAATAAGATAATCTTTTTCCCACTTAAAGCAAGTCTAGGTGCTCGAAAAATATCCCGCACATCAAAGTACAGTTTCATTGGTTGCATGTTAGTCTCCTTGGGTTTTGAAATATTTAATCTTCAAATCGAACAAAATCAATCCATACTTCAGTGGTCATAGCATCAGCAATAACTTTTCCAACGGCAAGAGCAGTATCTCTATTATCATAGCTTCCGACCCGGATACGGAACCATACTTCATCCGTATCACGAAAGTATGCTTTTTGAATATATGCATCATAACCGGATTCGATTAGATTTGCTGCAATTTTTTCTGCATCATTTAAATTCTTTTTTGATGCCACTTGTATTGTAAAACGTGACTTATCAAAAGGAATAACATAGCGTGAACTTTTTTTCTTAACTGGAGGTTTTGTAGCAGTAGTTTGTGTTTTAATAGGAAGTGGGGGAGAAGTAGTCTCCTTTTTTGTAGCCATCTCTAATGTCATTAATTCCTCTTTTTCCACGTTTTCTTCACTGACCATCTCATTATTATCTGTATCATAATAATAAACACTATCTTCACTATCTAATTCATTGTATTCGTATTCATCATCGTCATCCATGTATTCATCCTCAATTCATCATTAATATCTTCATCATATTCTTCATCTAACCAATCTTCACTTTCATCAGATATTGCTCCTTCTTCGGATGCATCAGCAACTAATGGTTCTATTGAATCTACAGTGTACGTAAACTTTTGTGTTTCTAATTCATCCCCATATTGAAACACTTCAAGTTCAAACTGATATTTTCCTGGAGCATCAGGCGCGAAAGACATCTCTGATTTATCTTCATTGAATTTGAGATCTTTCATGGAAAGCTTGCTAGCATCTGGTTGTCCTGTAATTCTCCAGAATAAATCAATAGATTCTGTTTCATCAGGAAGTGTCCCTTGAACAACAGTTACATCACCAACAGTACCTTCACCCTTGGTACCTCCACAGTTCACCAGTAAAAATGAACCGCAAATTAGTATTAGTANCACACGTGATTTCATAAATGTTTTATTGATTTCCCCTAAGTTCACTATCTGAGAAGAAAAAGGCAATCTCTTTTTGCGCATTTTCATCTGAGTCAGATCCATGGACTGCATTCAATCCTACGTTAGTTGCGAAGTCTTTTCGTATGGTTCCCACTGCTGATTCAGCAGGATTTGTTGCTCCAATAGTATCTCTCCATTCTTCAACAGCGTTTTCTTTTTTCAAGGCTAAAACCATACATTGGCCTGAAGACATAAATTCAATTAACTCATCATAAAAGGGCTTTCCTTTATGAATAGCATAAAACCCTTCCGCTTGTTGTAAACTCATATGTAATAATTTTCCAGCTAATATATGAAAGTCAGCTTTCAGTATTCGATCTAAGATTAATCCTGTATCCTTATTCTTCACAGCATCAGGTTTAATAATCGCAAATGTTTGATTTCCCAAAATGTATTCCTTTTATATTATTTTTTTATTTCGGATACCATAGCCTGTCCAATATCAGCTGGACTTTCTACTACCGTTATACCTGCTTTTTTAAGTTCTGCCATTTTTTCTACTGCTGTTCCTTTGCCCCCTGCAATAATCGCACCAGCATGACCCATACGCCGACCTGGAGGAGCAGTTTGACCAGCAATAAATGAGACTATAGGCTTTGAGAAATTATTATCCAATACCCATTGAGCAGCTTCTTCCTCAGCAGTTCCTCCAATTTCGCCAATCATAACTACACCTTCTGTTCCTTCATCCGTAGCAAATAGTTCGAGCATATCAATAAATGTCGTACCAATAATTGGATCACCTCCTATGCCAATAACCGTACTTTGGCCTAATCCATGGGCACCAATTTGGTGGACTGCTTCATAGGTAAGTGTACCAGATCTTGACATGATGCCAATATTCCCAGGTGTATGAATGAATCCTGGCATTATTCCAATCTTAGCCTGTCCAGGCGTTATAACTCCTGGACAATTTGGTCCAACAAGACGGGTCTTATTATTTTCTAGTGCATGGTTTACTTTTACCATATCAGAAGCTGGTATACCCTCNGTTATACATATAATTAGATCCATATTGGCATCTATTGATTCCATCATAGCACCTGCAGCAAATTTTGGAGGTACAAAAATAACGGAGGTATTTGCATTTTGTTTTNCAACAGCTTCTTGAACAGAGTTGAATACAGGAACACCTAATGCTTCTTGCCCACCTTTACCAGGAGTTACACCAGCGACAACATTGGTGCCATATTCAATCATTTGCTGACCATGAAATGAGCCCTCTGTACCAGTAATTCCTTGGATTACTAACCGAGTGTTATTTCCTACTAGAACACTCATCATACACCTCCATTTGTAGCAGCAACGGCTTTTTCTGCAGCATCACTTAAACTATTTGCAACAATAAAATTAAGTGGAGACTGTTCTAATAAAATTGATGCTTCTTTGGCATTTGTTCCCTCTAAACGAATCACTACTGGTACATTGACACTTATAGTTTCCATCGCGTTTATTACTCCTTGCGCAACTCGATCACAGCGTACTATGCCACCAAAAATATTTATAAGGATTGATTGAACATTAGGGTCAGACAAAATAATTTTAAATCCGTTTGCAACTGTCTCAGGATTCGCTACACCACCTACATCTAAAAAGTTTGCAGGTTCACCACCTTTTAGTTTAATAATATCCATTGTTCCCATTGCTAATCCAGCACCATTTACCATACACCCAACATTTCCATCTAACTTTATATAATTTAAGTTATATGAACTCGCTTCTGCTTCTGCAGAGTCTTCTTCAGACTCATCTCGTAAATCCGATAATTCAGGATGACGAAAAAGACCATTGCCATCAAAATTTATTTTTGCATCTAAAGCTATTACTTCATCATTTTTAGTAAGCACTAATGGATTAATTTCCATCAGAGAGCAATCAAGGCTATTAAATGCTTTCCACAAAGCAGTAAAAATTTCAATCCCGGAATCTAACTGACTTCCCTTTAGACCCAAAGCATCACCTAGCTTCTTTGCTTGATTGGTAGTTAACCCATCTTCAGGATGAATCCATTCCTTAATAATTTTTTCTGGAGATTTTTCAGCTACTTTTTCAATTTCAACTCCTCCTTCTGTTGAAACCATAAAAACAAATTTCTTCTCTTTCCGATCCAGTACTATTCCAGCATAAAATTCTTTCTCAATATCAATTCCAGTTTCGATTAACAGTCTCTGAACTTGTTTTCCTTCAGGACCTGTTTGATGTGTAACCAAATTCATTCCTAAGATTTGTGATGAAAGCGACTCCACATCATTTCGATTATGCGCGAGTTTTACACCGCCTCCTTTTCCACGACCTCCAGCATGAATCTGTGCTTTAACTACAACTGTTTCTGATCCCATTTCATCATAGGCTTGAATAGCTTCTTTAACAGAAAAAGCTGGCTTGCCTTCTGGGACACGTACATCAAAATTTCTAAATATTTCTTTTGCTTGATACTCGTGAATTTTCATTCTTAACCAATCTCTGATTTAATTATTTCTGTTCCTGCTTTACCATTAATCGCCTTTTGTATAGAAGGTATAGAAGTAATAATTACTTTTTCTCCATAATGCTTAAGAAAATATAATGCTGCTTTGATTTTTGGGGCCATACTCCCTTTTTTAAATTCTCCTTCTTGCAAATATTTCTTTGCTTCGATTGTTGTCATTTTTGAAATTGCTTTTTGACCTTCTTTTTTGAATCGCAAATATACATAATCTATATCGGTTATTATCCATAGTTCTTGAGCCCGTATAACGCGCCCAAGTTTCGCAGCTGTTAAATCTTTATCAATTACTGCATCTAGTCCTTTTAATCGGTAATCTTTATCATTATAAACAGGTATACCTCCACCACCTGCAGCCAATACAATCGTTCCTCTATCTACTAGAGCTTTAATACTTTTTCCATGCATTACATAATGAGGTAGTGGACTAGGAACAACACGTCGCCATTCACCAGGATTTTGCTCCGCGATATCCCATCCTAATTTATTTGCATACGATTTGGCAGTTTCTTCTGAATACGTCTTTCCAATAAACTTTGTAGGATTAGAAATTGCCGAGTCATTTTCATCTATACGAACTTGCGTAACCAATGTTACTACCTCGCGATCTAGTTCAAATGTTCGAAGTTTATTTTGTAACGATTGTTGAATCATATATCCAATTGTTCCTTGCGTTGCAGCTACACAAAGACCTAAAGGGAGAGGGGGAACCTGATCATGTGTAAGATCCATTCGTAATAATTCATTACCAACCTGGGGTCCATTACCATGTGTGATACAAATATTATATCCTATATTAATAAACTCCATGATTCCGTTGAGACTTTGCCTAGTCCTTTCAAATTGTTCTTTTATAGTGCCCATTTGATCTTTTGGTGATAAGGCATTTCCTCCTAAAGCAAGCATAATAGATTTATTGGATGTCATGATCGATCCAATGGCATAGTAAGACAACGTGGNCCACCTCGACCTCGTGGTAATTCTGAGCTCGAAATNGTAATAAGCATTTTGCGATCCTCAACAATATATTTTTTTGAATCGATAATAAAATCCTTAGCAGAAATTTTATCATACCCAGCCTGTTGCAATGCATGAGAAGTCTCATGATTCCTTGAATAAGATATAATTTTACCAGGAGAAAGTGTAAATGCATTTGCNCCATCAGACCATTGTTCTCTTTCTTGATGAACAGGTTCATCTCCACCACAATGTATAGCTTGAAANNTATATCCATATTCTTTCAAACCATTTGATAAGGATTGCTGTACAGGATTAATATCAAAAATAGATTTACCTGTTTCAATACAATAGGTTTGAATTATATGACCATTAATTTCTTTATCATTATATAGTGGTGGGAAGACAATAATTTCATCATTACTTATTCTGCTGAATAAAGTATCCAGATGCATCATACTACGTGTTTTTGGTAAATCCACAACTAGTACACGCTTAAATCCTTCACTAAAGATTAAAGGCAAAATTGCTTCAATGGATTCTTTTGAGTTCCGTTCACTAAGTCCGATCAATAATGTCTCATTATTTAATACGATACAATCACCACCTTCCAAAAATAAATCAGGACATAATTCATGAAAGTTTAATTGTGTATAATCTGAAAAAAGGGGGTGGTACTTTGCAATATGACTCATTAATAGCATTTCTCTTTGTCTGGCTGGCCATTTTCCCCATGTTAATATCAATGCATTATTTAATGTCACCGCTATGTCCCGTGTAAAAATTAGATTTGGTAATGGCCATTTAAATACATTGCTAATTTCAGGTTTTGTAATTCTTCCTGATAATAATGTGGTTGCAAAATCAGCATCTTCCATTTCCAACATATAATTGATATCTACAAAGTCATCTGTACCATATAATTTTTTATCTAATTGACAACAACTGCTAAATAACTCTTCACGTTGTTCCGAAGTCTTAATAGTATCTAATAGTAGATTTTGAAACTGGTAGGTTTCCCCAGAGCCAGTAAATGCAAGAAGAACCTGTTCAAGTTCAGAATGTTCATCGCTCATTCTTCCCGGTGAAATAATATCATCAAAAAGGAGGTAATCGGGATTCTGGATTAGTTTTCCATTTTCATCTNCAACCCATTCCCGAGTGTTTTTTGGCAGAGTGAAATTNTGTTCCGTTCCGGGTGAATGTATTAATACCTGGCGGATGAAATCGATTTCTGATCGAACCGCCATGGATTAATTTTCTTCTAGAAATGGATAGCGATAATCTGTAGGAGGGTCAAAGTTTTCTTTTACCGTTCGCTGCGATACCCATCGTGCTAAATTAAACATGGAACCAGCTTTATCATTTGTTCCTGATGCGCGACTTCCGCCAAATGGTTGTTGTCCAACAACAGCTCCTGTTGGTTTATCATTAATGTAAAAGTTTCCTGCTGCATGTCTCAGTGCGGATGAAGCTTCCGCAATTGCATTTGTATCCTTAGCCATAACACAGCCCGTTAACGCATAAGGGGATGTAGAATCAACTAATTCTAGCGTTTCTTTCCACTCTGAAGGATCATAAAGATATATAGTAAGAACGGGTCCAAAAATTTCTTCACACATGGTACGAAACTTCGGGTTTTGAGTGAGGATAATTGTTGGTTCAATAAAATAGCCAACGGAATCATCACATGTACCTCCAAAAATAATTTCTGCATCATCCGAATTGGAAGCATCATCTATAAAGTTTTTTATAGAGTCAAATGCGTTTTTATCTATTACTGCATTAACAAAATTAGAGAAATCACTGGGATCTCCCATTTTTATTGTAGCCATTTCTTTCAGTAAGTTATTTTCAATCTTAGGCCAGATAGTGGAGGGGATATAGGCTCTGGACATAGCAGAGCACTTTTGACCCTGAAACTCAAATGCTCCACGAACCAACGCTGTCACAAGAGTATCTTGTTCCACAGACTCATGTGCAATACAAAAATCTTTACCACCTGTTTCTCCTACAATACGTGGATAGCTTGTATATTGTTTGATATTGCCTCCGATATGTTCCCACATGTTTTGAAATACAGATGTAGANCCAGTAAAGTGNACACCAGCAAGATTCGGGTGATCCATTACTAATGGACCTACCACAGATCCTCTACCTGGAATAAAGTTAATAACGCCATCAGGAAGTCCAGCTTCTTTAAATAGCTGCATTATAAAATATGCGGGGTATACTGCACTACTAGCAGGTTTCCAAATGGCAACATTCCCCATAAGAGAAGGAGCGGATGGTAAGTTTGCTGCTATACTAGTAAAATTGAAAGGGGTCACTGCAAAAACAAACCCTTCTAGAGGCCGATGTTCCATGGAATTCTTTGTGGGTTCAGGAGAATACATTGGTTGATGACTATATAACTCCTGAGCAAACCAACAATTAAAGTTCCAGAAGTCTATTAATTCGCAAGCAGCATCGATTTCTGCCTGAAACACATTTTTACTCATATTGAGCATTGTTGCAGCATTAATGATATCGCGATAGGGTCCTGTAAGTAATTCTGCCATTTTGAGAAAAATGGCAGCACGATCATTTAATGGNGTTGTTGACCATTGTTTCCAGGCGGCCTGTGCAGAATCAATTGCCTGATATACTTCCTTTTCACCTGCTTGATGAAATGTTGCTAAAACATGTCCATGATTNTGGGGCATTATGCAGTTTGCAGTGTCGCCAGTACGAACCTCTTTTCCACCAATAATGAGTGGAATTTCAATTTCTTTTTGACTTAGTTCGGCAAGTTTTTCCTTTAAGCTTGCCTTTTCCGGTGAACCAGATTCATAGTTCCGAATTGATTCATTAATAGGTTTTGGTATGTTGCTCATGAAGTCCCCAATAAATATTGATTGATTAAATGGTGTCGGAATTTAGTCGCATCATAGACATTGATCAAGAAAGCTATATACGGATGAAAGAAATAATGAAAATAATTTATATGGGAAAATCAATAATNATAGTATTCTTGTACTATGAAAACAACACAACCACGCAATGATATCCTCACTTTACCTATGCATGTGTTGGTTAACAAAATCAAAAATAAGGAAATTTCTTCCCAAGAATTATTAGAATTACAATTAGAGCATATTTCTGAATACAATCCGTCCATTAATGCTGTCGTTACGATAAATGAAGAGCATGCGCATGAAAAAGCAATGAAAGCGGATGAAGCATTGCAAAAAGGGGAGGATTGGGGTCCGTTACATGGCTTACCGATTACCATGAAAGATGCATATGAAGTAAAGGGCATAACTAGTACAGGAGGTTCTGCCAAGTGGAAGGAGCATATTCCAAAAACAGATGCAGTNGTTGCAGATCGTTTGCGTAAAGCAGGTGCCATTGTGTTTGGNAAAACTAACGTTCCTTTTTTNTCCGGAGATTGGCAGACGTATAATGAANTATTTGGAGTGACNAATAACCCTTGGGATATNAATAAAACTCCNGGAGGATCATCCGGAGGTTCAGCGGCAGCAGTTTCTGCGNGTTTTTCTTCTTTGGAGGTAGGAAGTGATATNGGTGGATCTATACGTATACCCGCTCATTTTTGTGGAGTATATGGTCTGAAACCCAGCTATGGATTAATTCCTAAGTTAGGGCACCTACCGCCCCCACCAGGGATGCTAAGCCANCAAAATACTCTATCTGTAGCAGGTCCAATTGCTCGAAGTGCCAACGATATACAAATTGCTCTTTCCATTTTAGCAGGGCCAAGCCCNCTTGAAAAGAAAGGNTGGAAGNTGNATTTGCCCCCNGCAAGNCATCAANATATNAAANATTTNCGTGTAGCCATNTGGCCNAANGATCCTTTTTGTACCNTTGAGAATGCAATTGCGGANGCCATAGAAGAATTGGCNACCGAAATTGGAAAGTTAGGTGCGANGGTTCGTGAAGCCAACCCTGGAGTAAGTCTTCAGATGAATGATGATATTTACTGGAATATGTTTACACCTATTATTGCCAGTGGACTCCCGAAATCCACATTGGATACAATGGAAAAATTGTTGGAAGATAGTGACCCCAATGATACAAATCCTCGTGTTCGTCAAGCTCGAGGGGCTCTGTTGAAACAAATGTCTTGGTTATCATTCAATGAACGACGATTACGTATTCAAGCAATGTGGGAAGAGTTTTTTACTTCTTTTGATGTCCTTATATGCCCAGTATTGTTTACGACAGCGTTTGATCATAATCATGAGCCTGATATGTTTAATCGTACCATCATGGTTGATGGAGTCAAGCGGCACTATTCAGAAATCACAGTATGGCCAAGCGTTGCAACCTTACCTCAATTACCTTCAGTATCCATCCCTATAGGGCAGAATGCTAAGGGGCTTCCTATTGGTGTGCAGGTAATCGGCCCTTATCTAGAGGATTATACTCCCATTGCCTTTGCGGAAGCGATTGAAGGTGTCTGTAGCGGATATAATCCACCCTCTATTGTTCAATAGAAATTATTATAAAATTCACGTAATTTATTTTATGCCAATGTATGACTATCAGTGTGCGCATTGTGGACATTTGTTTGAGGAGCTAGTTTTTTCAAGTTCTGTTGCAGATACAAAAATTATTTGTCCTGATTGCAATAAACAAGAAGCAAAAAGGCAATTATCTGCACCAGCGGTTGCCGTGGGAGGTGGAAGCTTTGAAGCTGCCTGTGAAAAGCCTAGATGCAGTACTCCAGCTGGATTTACTTGAGCGAATTAATTTC